>NZ_JAOQJY010000040.1:0-530 GCF_025567525.1 Gallintestinimicrobium propionicum
TCAGAAACTCATTGCTCAGGGAATGCCTGCCGACCAGATCGCTTTTATCCATGAAGCCAACACCGAAGTGCGGAAAAAGGAGCTGTTCTCTAAGGTCCGTACCGGTCAGGTTCGTGTCCTTTTGGGCAGCACCGCCAAGATGGGCGCAGGCACCAATGTGCAGGACCGTCTGGTGGCACTTCATGACCTGGACTGTCCGTGGAGACCGGGAGACCTTGCCCAGCGCAAGGGCCGTATCGAGCGCCAGGGCAACCAGAATCCTCTTGTCCATGTGTACCGCTATGTGACCGAAGGAACCTTTGACGCATACCTCTGGCAGACGGTGGAGAATAAGCAAAAATTCATCAGTCAGATCATGACTTCTAAATCGCCGGTGCGTTCCTGCGATGATGTGGACGAAACGGCGCTTTCCTTTGCCGAGATCAAAGCCCTGTGCGCCGGAGATCCCCGCATCAAGGAGCGTATGGATTTGGATGTGGAGGTTGCCAAGCTGAAGCTGATGAAAGCCGACCACCAGAGCAAGCAGTACC
>NZ_JAOQJY010000040.1:898-6468 GCF_025567525.1 Gallintestinimicrobium propionicum
ATTTTCCGCTTGGAAACAGGAGTATACGCTCCTGCTGAAAGGACAGATGACCCACCGGGCAACCCTTGGTACAGACCCTCGCGGAAATCTTACCCGTATCGACAATGCCCTCGCCCAGATGCCCCAGCGTCTGGAGGCGGCAAAGGCCCAGCTGGATAACCTCTATCAGCAGCAGGCTGCCGCAAAGGAGGAAGTCGGAAAGCCATTCCTTTATGAAGAAGAACTGCGAAGCAAAAATGCCCGTCTGGTGGAGCTGGATACTTTGCTCAACATCGACGGAAAGGGACAGGCGCACACCGAGGCTGTTGTTGCCAAAAGCACACGGACTTCGGTGCTGGACAGCCTGAAGCGTCCGGCGACGCCCCGCAGTACAGAAAAGAAACCAAAACAGCATGAGGAGGTGCGATAACATGAATACCAATAATCTGAATACGGCCCTTTATGAAAAGATGGCCACTGAGCAGGAAAAATATAGGGACTGGTTGAAAAGCCAGCCCCCGGAAGAAATCCTGCACCACACCTATGAATATACTGTCCGTGAGGATATTGTGATGGCGATGGAGGAGCTGGAGCTGACCGACGCACAGGCCCAGGCGCTTTTGGAATCTCCCTCGCCGCTGGCGGATGTGTACCGTTATTTTGAAAAGCTGGAGACCGGCTATATGGATATGATCCGGGACAGCATTGAAAACCGTGCCGATGATGTGTGCAAGGCGCAGGAAGAATTACGAACTGCCCCTCTCTACCCCCATTCTGCCGCCTATGCGTCCGAGCATGGAGAGATGGCACAATATAACCGTTCGTATCAGGCGAACAGCGCCTGCAAAGAAGCCATTGAGCAGACCATCAGCGCCCACTATGCAGAGAACCGGCTGGATACGGAGGCGGCGGTCAAAGATGTGCTGGAAAAGTTCGGGACGGAACGGGTACAGTTCATTCTTGCAAACACCATCCAGCGCAAGAACCATGACGGGCGTATCTCTCAGGACAATAAAGCCTGGGCAAAAACCATTCCCATGCCGGAGGACAGCGGCGCTTCCCGCCACTGCGCCTATCTGGTTGTGGATGGGGTCAACCCCGGTCTGACCGATCTGTTTACCAGGCAGGCCAGAAAAACCATGCAGGAACAGCAGAAAAGTTCTGTCCTGCAAAAGCTCAAACAGGAACCGCCTGCCCATAAGCCTGCCGCCCCGAAGAAACAGGAGCCGGAGCGATGAGCAGCCCCAAGCGCAAGCGGGATGTGCCGGTTCTGTTTTGGGTATCCGCTGATGAAATGGAGTTGATTCAGCAGAAAATGGCACAGTTTGGGACAAAAAACCTGAGCGCCTATCTGCGGAAAATGGCTGTGGACGGCTATGTGGTGCAGCTGGACTTGCCGGAACTGAAAGAACTGGTATCCCTGCTGCGCCGGAGCAGCAACAACTTAAACCAGCTGACCCGCAAGGTGCATGAGACCGGGCGGATTTATGATGCCGATTTGGAGGATATATCCCAACGGCAGGAACAGTTATGGGACGGCGTTAAGGAGATACTGACCCGGCTCGCTAAACTTTCATAATCAGGACAAATACCCCATCTGCGGAGGGAGGAACGGCGTTCTTTTCGCCGCGCCTTCCTCCGCTTTTTCTTTTTACCCATATCCTTGCCTTTTGGCTGTGAGACAGGGATAATGGAATCAGGAACAGGAACTGTGATTTTGGGAGGAGGCATAACAATGAGGGCATTGGTATTTTTGTTGAAACTGCTGTTGAAGATCGTGATGGTTCCGGTGATTCTGGCGCTGACCCTGTTCGTTTGGATTTGTGTGGGGATCGTCTATGTCTCCGGTCTGGTGCTGGGGCTTATCAGCATGGTGATCGCCCTGCTGGGTGTGGCGGTTCTGCTGACCTGTTCCCTGCAAAACGGCATTATCCTGCTGGTGATGGCAGTCCTTATTAGTCCCTATGGTCTGCCGATGGCTGCCATCTGGCTGCTGGGCAAGGTGCAGGACTTGAAGTTTGCCATTCAGGATTTGGTTTATGGATAAAATGCGCGGTCACAAAAATGCCAGACAGTGTCTGTTAAATTGCTATATTTACTTCTGTGCTACATCCGTGTATAATAGTAGCACGAAAGGAAGTGATGGATGTGACCAAATCAGAACGGTTTGAGCAATTAGACAGACTTCTGACCGAGCATGATGGGATGCTGCAAACCGCACAGGTAATCGCCAGCGGAATTGTAAAACCCATTTTTTATGAATATGTCAAAGAGAAAAATCTTCAGCAGGTTGCTCACGGAATTTATGTCTCCGAGGACACCTGGATTGATGCGATGTTTCTGTTACATCTGCGATGTGGTCAGGCAGTATTTTCCCATGAATCAGCGCTATTTTTCCATGACTTGACAGACCGGGAACCATCTCCATACGCTATCACGGTGCGCAGAGGGTACAGCACCACTCGCTTAAAGGCAGAGGGCCTTTCTGTTTACACCATCAAACCAGAACTATATGAGGTAGGGCTGACAACTGGCCAAACACCTTTTGGGCATACGGTTCCTGTCTATGATATGGAGCGCACCATCTGCGATCTGCTCCGCAGCCGAAGCAGCATGGAAATACAGACTTTTCAAGGTGCGCTGAAGATGTATGCCAGAAGAAAGGACAAGGATCTGCGGACTTTGATGCGGTATGCCGGTATGTTCCGGGTTGAAAAAATTTTACGGCAGTATTTGGAGGTGCTTTTATGATAAAGACAGCAAGGCAGCTAAAAGATTTGATTCGCAATCTTTCCAGAGAAAAATCTGCGGATGCACAGCTTTTAATGCGAAACTATATGATGGAGCGTTTTCTGGAGCGTATTTCCCTTTCTGAATATCGTGATAAATTTATTCTGAAAGGCGGGATGCTGGTAGCGGCAATGGTTGGACTGGATGCCCGTTCCACGATGGACTTGGACGCTACTGTAAAAGGAGCCAATGTTAATGTAGAGGAGATCGAGAACCTGATTTCTGCTATTGTGAGTGTGCCGATTGATGATGGCGTCAAATTTCAGCTGAAAAGCATTTCAGAGATTATGGATGAAGCGGAGTATCCTGGGATTCGGGTCAGCATGACTACAACCTTTGACGGTGTGGTGACACCTTTGAAGATTGACATTTCCACAGGGGATGCCATTACCCCCAGGGAGGTACGCTACTCTTTCAAGCTGATGCTGGAAGATCGCTCCATTGACATTTGGGCATACAATCTGGAAACCGTTCTGGCTGAAAAGCTGGAAACAATCATCACCAGAACCACCACCAACACCCGCATGAGAGATTTCTATGACATCTATATTCTGGATCAGCTCCACGGGAACACATTGAACCGGCAGACGCTCTATGATGCACTGTTGGCAACTGCTAAAAAACGCGGAACCGAACGGCATCTTGCAGAAGCTGTGGATGTTTTGAATGAAGTGGAAAGCAGTTCTGTGATGCAGAAACTTTGGGAATCTTACCGCAGGAAATTTTCCTATGCGGCAGATCTGGAGTGGAACATCATCATGAGGGCGGTTCGCAGTTTATATGCGCTCAGTGAAAAGGAATCGAGCCTATGAAGAAGAATGGGCATTATTGTAAAGTCTGCGGAGAATATAAGGCTAACGAAAAATTTTCCGGCAAAGGTCATGCGGCGCACATCTGTAAATCCTGTGCTTCTTTATCGCCGGAGAAACAAGCGGAGCAAATGACGGTAAACCGCTTACTGAATCTCCCTTGGCGGTTATCAAAGGAGCAGATTTCCTGGCTGAAAAACCGAATGAAAGATAAGCGCCCGGAAGTTCGTGCACTGGCAAAAGAACAATACGAGATGAGGTTTCCTCCGAAGCGGTTAGAGGACATCGAGGACGATTTTATAGAATAGCAAAAGCGGTCTGCACCATGCAGGCCGTTTCTTTTTTAGAAAGGAGGCCCTTCTATGGCAACCACACGCATCATGCCCCTGCATATCGGAAAGGGGCGCACTGAGAGCCAAGCAATCAGCGATATTATTGATTATGTGGCAAATCCGCAAAAGACTGACAACGGAAAACTAATTACCGGCTATGGCTGTGACAGCCGGACCGCCGATGCAGAGTTTCTGCTGGCGAAGCGGCAATATATCGCCGCCACCGGGCGGGTGCGCGGGGCGGACGATGTGATCGCTTACCATGTGCGCCAGTCATTCAAACCCGGTGAAATCACGCCGGAAGAAGCCAACCGTCTGGGCGTAGAATTTGCAAAGCGTTTTACTAAAGGCAATCATGCCTTTGTGGTCTGCACTCACATAGACAAGTCGCACATTCATAATCACATTATCTGGTCATCGGTCAGCTTAGAATATGACCGGAAGTTCCGAAACTTTTGGGGCAGCACCAAGGCGGTTCGTCGGCTAAGTGACACCATCTGTATTGAGAATGGACTGTCCATTGTAGAGAATCCGAAACTTCACGGAAAGAGCTATAACAAATGGCTGGGCGATCAGGCAAAGCCATCTCACCGAGAGCTGCTTCGTGTGGCGATTGACAACGCATTATCACAAAGTCCTGCTGACTTTGAAGAACTGCTGAAGCTGTTGCGAGAATATGGTTGTGAAGTCTCAAAGCGCGGAAAATCGTATCGACTGAAACTCTCTGGTTGGGAGAAAGCCGCCCGCATGGACAGTCTGGGCGAAGGATATGGATTGGAAGATTTGCGGGCAGTTCTCTCCGGGAAGAAAGCACATACCCCGCGAAAGAAAACAGTCACACAAGCAGAGCCGCCCAAGGTCAATCTGCTGGTGGACATTCAGGCAAAATTGCAGGCTGGAAAAGGTACTGGCTATGCTCAATGGGCTAAAGTTTTCAATCTGAAACAAATGGCGCAGACCATGAATTACCTGTCAGAGAACAATCTGCTGGAGTATGCGGTTTTGGAAGAAAAGGCTACGGCTGCCACGGCACATCACAATGAACTTTCGACGCAGATCAAAGCGGCTGAAAAGCGCATGGCAGAGATCGCTGTTCTGCGTACTCACATCGTAAATTATGCCAAGACCCGTGAGGTCTATGTGGCATACCGCAAGGCGGGTTACTCTAAGAAATTCCGGGAAGAACATGAGGAAGAAATTCTGCTCCACCAGGCTGCTAAGAATGCCTTTGATGAGATGGGAGTCAAGAAGCTTCCCAAGGTCAAAGAGTTGCAGACGGAGTACGCGAAATTGCTGGAAGAAAAGAAAAAGACCTATGCCGAGTACCGGCGTTCCCGTGAGGAAATGCGGGAGCTTTTAACGGCAAAGGCAAATGTAGATCGAGTGCTGAAAATGGAGGTAGAACAGGATGTTGAAAAAGAAAAAGACCACGGCCAGCGGTAAGCTGGTCCTGGTCAAAAGCGTTCGCAGAACGCGCAGCCACAGAATGAAATTCTGTGTTCAAAGGGGCTTGGGGGCGCTGCCCTCAACAAGCAAGCGGAGAGGAAAATCACAAAGGGATTTTCTTCTCTGCGGGGGCGTGTGAAAAAACGAGAAATCATTTTTTACACGCTCTTTTAGACTAAAAAATTATAAACGAAGTACTCTCTAAAAGCGCATT
>NZ_JAOQJY010000041.1:0-3768 GCF_025567525.1 Gallintestinimicrobium propionicum
CGGAATTGTGCGCCCAGACAAGGGCGAGTAGTCTAGCAGGTGGAATGCCTGTCTGGTAAGGTCTAACCAACCGCCAGTAGCGAGTCTTGGGTGACTGCCAGTAATGGTAGTTGCTAAGCGTAGACAGCGAGAAAATAGAGAGTGTGATTGAGCCTCGAAATTTTGATATCTGGAAGGCTGACGTTTTAATTTCGACGGAAAGCAATACAAATCAATTCGCATTGGTGAGAAATGGTTTGCTTCTGCGGGGTCAAAGAGCACTTTATGTTTTACATTGTGACTATTCAGTCAACTGGGGAGAGCCTGTTGTTTCTTGTCATTGCAAGTATGGCAAACAACTGCAAAACGGGAGAATGCCAAAAGAACAACAGGCAGTCGGATAGCTTCATAGTACTGAAGAAGTTGGGTAATGCCAACGGAGGAAAGGGAGCTACATAATAATGGTCTTTCTGAGGACACATCAACCGTACTCAGGGACGGAGGTATTGATGGAAACGAAATTAGAAAGAATAGCAGAAATATCGGCAAATTCGCCGAGACCAGAGTTCACATCGTTGTATCATCTAATCAATAAAGAAATGCTTTTGCAATGTCACAAAGAATTAGACGGAAACAAAGCAGTCGGTGTTGATGAGATTACTAAGAAAGAATACGGGAGAAATCTGGGGCAAAACATAGATGACTTGGTAGAAAGACTGAAAAGAAAATCATACAAACCACAGCCATCAATTAGGGTATATATCCCGAAAAGCAATGGAAAACTTCGACCATTAGGAATTGCGTGCTATGAGGACAAAATAGTCCAATTAGCATTAAAGAAGATACTGGAAGCTATCTATGAACCGAGATTTCTGAACTGCATGTACGGATTCAGACCAAATCGAGGATGCCATAACGCAATAAAAGAACTGTATAAGAGCTTAAACAATACGAAGATATGTTATATTGTGGACGCTGACATCAAAGGCTTCTTCGACTACATGAAACATGAATGGATTATCAAGTTTCTCCATCTCTATATCAAAGACCCTAACATAATCGGTCTGGTTAAGAAGTACCTTAAAGTGGGAGTGTTAGATGATGGCGAACTGATGTTGAATGAAGAAGGTTCAGCACAGGGTAATATCATAAGTCCAATCCTTGCAAACATATATATGCATAATGTATTGACACTTTGGTATAAGTTTATTATTACCAAGGAATGCAAGGGTGATAACTTTTTGATTGTATATGCAGATGATTTTGTTGCAGGATTTCAATATAAATGGGAAGCAGAAAATTACTACAAGCTTCTTAAAGAACGAATGGAAAAGTTCGGTTTGCAATTAGAAGATAGTAAAAGTCGTCTCTTACAAAGCGGTGCTTATATTGCAAGGGCAAAGCAAAAGAGCGGTGAGTGTATCAGATTACAAACATTTGATTTTCTGGGATTCACGTTCTATTGTGGACGTTCACGCAAAGGCATGCCATATATAATGCCAAAGACAAGTTCTAAGAAATTCAGACAGAAAATTCGAGACATAAAAGTGTGGTTATACGCAAACAGAGACCAACCGCTAAAGAAACTAATGGGTATGCTAAATCTGAAACTAATAGGTCATTATAGGTACTATGGCATAAGTTTTAATGGCAGAATGATTTCAAACTACAAACAACAAGTGAGAGAACTTCTGTTTAAGGTGCTGAATAGACGAAGTGACAGAAAGAGTTATACAAGAGAAGGATTCATTGAAATGCTGAAATATTATCCATTGGCAATGCCAAAGATTTATGTCAGCTTGTTTTGAGACTGTAAATATTATTATGAAGAGCCGTATGCGGGAAAGCCGCACGTACGGTTCTGTGAGGGGCTTACATTGTGAGGTGTAAGTCTACTCGACTGGCAAGGAGTTTTGATAGCATGAAAAAGAGATTTCTTAAAATTGTGATAGGGATTGTTTTAGTTTGCATTTTATTCGTTGGATTTCTTTATGCAAACAATAACATCGGTATGACTTCGACCAATTTGGAAACGGATATTCGTTCATCGCAGAAGATTAAAGATGATTGGACGCTCGATGGAAGCGTTTCTAACACGATGGCTGCTTATATTTCTTATTCTCAAGACATGAGCGACCACACTTTTTCCGTCTATGTCAATCGTCCAGGACTTTCCTTCGGATATTTTTTCCGTGGAGGTGGAACTCTTTCGGGGATTCAAAGAGGAATTGTGGAGTTTACTGTAGAGGGATATAATGAACGAGCATTTATTTCTATGAATCAACAGCAGGTGCAACAACTTGAAATAGATGATGGCAACACAATTCAAGTGGTTGATATTGACCGCAATAAACCTTTTGCGATTGTCTTGCCTATAAATGCGGGTAATATTACTTTTTATGATGTAAATAGAAATACTGTGGAATATTGGAATAATCCTCTTTGACAAATTCAAGTTTGGAGAATTGAGAAAATCGGAATTGACCGAGCTCTTTGAGCGAGGGATACTTCTTGTCCGAAGGGCAAGAAGGTGGGCGTAAAAAAGATTAGAACAATCGGGATTTGAGGAGGTGTTCATATGAAGAGAGCATTGCTTTTTATTTTCATGACGGTTTGTGTATTAGGAATGTCCGCCTGCAGCAGCAAAGACGCCATGCCAGAAACATCAGATTCTGCCAGCAATCCGGTTCAGAATACAGATATCAGTAATCTGAATGGAGGAAAAATCTGGTCTGAACAAGATATTGTGTCGATGTTCTCTCTTGTGCAAGAAACAGATTGGGAATACATAGACTGTGTTTTAATTCCAGATCATGCTAGTGACCGTGTTGGTGCAGTACTCTTCCGGAACGATAAGGAGCAAACAAGCAATGTTGCGTTCTTTGATGCAGACGGATACTTTCAACAGTATGGCACATATGCAAGAATGTCTGACGAACCTGATTTTCAGTATCTCGGAGGTGGTGCGGTAACATTTAGGCTGGAAACAGAAGATGGTATAATCTATAACTACACGATCACAATCTCGATCGATGACAGTAATGTGAATTTTAAAGCGGAAGATGATTTGCCAAAATAAATTCAAGTTTGTCAGCTTCACATCGGGTCAACTTGCCCCGAACTTTTACAATTAAATACCCGCCGCCCACATAGCGGCACACCGAGCAGGAAATCTGAAAAAGGTCTCCTGCTTTTTTCTGCCCAAAATGAGGTGGTAAAACGCCACCCCGTCCACCAATTAGCGAAAGGAGGGACACGAAATGCCCTGTCCACACAACGAAATCACGATTGTTCAGCGCAGCCAGCGGCAGTCTGCGGTTGCCGCCGCTGCTTACCAGAGTGGCGAAAAACTGTTCTGTGAATATGACCAGCAAGTGAAGCACTACCCGGAAAAGCGTGGTATCGTCCACAATGAAATCCTGCTCCCACCTAATGCCCCACAGGAATATGCAGACCGCAATACTTTGTGGAACGCCGCCGAAGCGGTGGAAAAACAATGGAACTCCCAGCTTGCAAGGCGGTGGGTGCTTACCATCCCCAGAGAGATACCGCCCGACCAGTATGCTGTCCTTGTCCGGGAGTTTTGCCAGAAGCAGTTTGTTTCCAAAGGCATGATTGCTGACTTTGCCATCCATGACCCCCATCCGCCGGGACACAATCCCCACGCCCATGTCCTGCTGACTATGAGGGCAATGGACGAACATGGGAAATGGCTTCCCAAGAGCCGCAAGGTTTATGACCTTGACGAGAATGGGGAACGGATAAAGCTGCCATCTGGCAGGTGGAAAA
>NZ_JAOQJY010000041.1:4065-6007 GCF_025567525.1 Gallintestinimicrobium propionicum
CTGATGAAGTCCATCCGGCAGCTTATCCACAACCTCAAAGGCTGGATTGCCGAGCTGGGAGAAAAACGGAAGGAGTTGCTTGCACAAAAAGCGGCGGAGGAAGCGACACTTCTTCCCAATCTGCTGATGAAGTATATGGAGATACGAAAGGAAGAACGGAAGGACTGGACAAGGGCTGGACAGAACCGGGGGACTTCACAGGACTTAAAGGCAGTCAGCGAAGCCCTGTCCTATCTCCGGCAAAAGGGGCTTTCCACTGTGGAGGACTTAGAAGCATTTCTGGAATCTTCCGGGAAATCAGCCGCAGATTACCGCAATCAGATGAAGCCAAAGGAAGCCCGCAGCAAAGTGATTGACGGGATTCTTGCCAGCCGGACAGACTGCAAGGAATGTAAGCCTGTCTATGAGAAGTACCAGAAGATATTTTTTAAGAAAACAAAGGAGAAATTCAAACAGGAACACCCGGAGGTTGCCCGGTATGCGAAAGCCGCCGCCTACCTTGCCAAGCACCCGGACGATAAGGACAGTACCCAAAAGGAGCTGCAAGAGGAGCAGGAAACGCTTCTGGAAGAAATTGCAGCCCTGAAAATACCGCTGACCGAGGTACAGGAGGATTTGAAGAAGCTGCGGGACATTCGCTACTGGGTACGGAAAGCCACCCCCGGCACAGAAGAAAGCAAAGAGCCGCCCAAGAAACAGCCTATCAAAGAAGTCTTGCAGGATAAGGCAGACGAGAAAAAAGCACAAAGAACCGCCCCGGCACAGGCGAAACACAGACAACAGGATATGGAACTTTAACAGGCACTTGCCATTTTCAATCAGAGAATGTCAGGTGCTTTTCTTATTTTCAAGGAGGGATAGATTTGAATGTATTTGAAGCTGTGAAGCAGTCCGTCACAACAAGACAGGCTGCGGAGCATTATGGAATCCATGTAGGGCGGAACGGGATGGCTTGCTGCCCGTTCCATAATGATAAAACCCCAAGCATGAAGCTGGATCGGCGTTACCACTGCTTCGGCTGCGGTGCGGATGGGGATGTGATTGATTTTGTCGCCGCCCTGTATGGGCTGGGAAAGAAAGAAGCCGCCGTACAACTGGCAAATGACTTCGGGCTTTCTTATGAGGACTGGAAGCCGCCGGGAAAGGTAAAAAAGCCCAAGCCCCGGCAGAAATCCCCGGAGGAACAGTTTCAGGAAGCAAAGAACCGCTGCTTCCGTATCCTTGCCGATTATCTCCACCTGCTTAGGGCATGGAGAAAGGATTATGTCCCGCACTCCCCGGAGGAAGCCGTTCATCCCCGGTTTGTGGAAGCCTTACAGAAGCAAGCCCAAGTGGAATATCTGCTGGATGTGCTGCTGTTCGGGGAGACAGAGGAAAAAGCGGCTTTGATTACGGACTACGGAAAGGATGTGATACAGCTTGAACAACGAATGGCAGAGCTTGCAGCCGCAGACGCAGCAAGAACTAAAAAACACCATGAACGCTATGCAGCCGCCCCAGAGCATTGAGGAAATCAAGGCGGGGCTGGAAACTACCGAGAAAGGCGGTGTCCGTCAGAGCATACGGAACTGCCTGACCGTATTCCAGCGTGACCCGCTGCTTTCCGGGGCTATCGCATACAACATCCTGACTGACCGCAAGGACATCATAAAGCCCATTGGCTTCCACAGAGAAAGCACAGCCCTGAACGATACGGATATGAAGTATCTGCTTCTCTATCTGGAAGAAACCTATGGGCTTACCAATGAGAAAAAGATTGATAATGCCATCGGGATTGTGGCGAATGAAAACAAGTACCACCCCATCCGGGACTATCTCAATACCCTGGTGTGGGACGGGACAGAACGAATCCGCTTCTGTCTGCGGCACTTTCTGGGGGCTGACGCAGACGATTACACCTATGAAGCGTTGAAGCTGTTCCTGCTGGGTGCAATCTCACGAG
>NZ_JAOQJY010000042.1:0-5232 GCF_025567525.1 Gallintestinimicrobium propionicum
TAGGGAAACCATAGCCAATCCACGCTCGTCAGCTCCACATCTGCCATGCGGAGCATGGGAACAGGCTGGGCGGTGGGCAGCTTTCGCAGCGTGATTGTCTCGGCTATGAATTTGCGGCTGGGAATGTCCCCTTGCTGACGGAGAACATCGTTCCAGTCTTTCCTTGCCGGGACAAGGCGAATGACGGCGATCTCACCGGGAATGTCCTGTGCCAGTCGGGTACAGGCTTCGCTTCCTGCGGTGTCGCTGTCAAGGCAGAGGAACACTTTTCGGGTGTCCTTGCGTTCAGAAAGGAAACGGTCAAGGGCTTTGCCCGAAACGCCGCCCAGGGCAAGATAATTTCTTGTCTGCCAATCCTGCGGATAAAGGCAGATAAACGATAACAGGTCAATCGGTGCTTCAAAGACAAAGAGCTGGTTGCCGTTTCCCTCATAGCGGAACGGATAGGACTTGTCAGACCCGGCAATGTCCTGTCTGAATGGGTCTGCCGTTCCTCGCACATGGGCGTATCTCGGTGTGCCGTTTCGGTCTCTGCCGACAAAGACAACATTGTGCCGCTTTGCGTCCTCGTAAATATCCCCGGAAAGAAGAAAAGCCTCAACAAGCGTTTTGTTGAGACCCCGGCTTTCGCAAAGATATTGAATTACCCTGTCGGCTGTTCGGTTGTGCAAGGGCAAGTGGAACGCTGTGGGCGGTGCTGTGGTGGCTTCGGTCTGTCCTTCGCCGCTTTCGCCGGTCAGCATTTGGACGGCTTCGGGAAAGGACTTGCCGTAAAACTCCATGACGAAATCAATGGGATAGCCGCCCTTACTCTGGCTGTGGCGAAACCACTTGTTTCCCCGGACGGTCAGGCTGTCATGTTCTTTCCAGCGGTATTCCCGTCCGCTTTTGATAAGTGTCTCTCCCTGTGTGCGGAGAAAATCTTCCAGACTGACGGCGTTTGCCCGGTCAATCTGCGCTTGGGTGTAATTCATCGGGATAGTTCCTCCTTTTTGTGTCGTGTTTGGGGTCGATTTTGGAGCATTTGTTCTTCTGTACGCTCGTTAAATCGGGCGGCAGTATCTACACATGACTTGACCTTCCAAAGGCGGTGTAAATCGTCTCTGACAGCCTTAAACTCGCCATAGGTGGTTTCGTGCGCCTGTTCCAGCTCGTCATACTCGTCGGACAGCTTTTTCATATCCACCTTGCCGTCTGGGAACTCCCCGGTCAGCTTTCGTCTGGCGGCGTAGAACTGTTTCAGTTCCGCTTCATGCTCTGCCTTGTACTTGGCTCTGGGCTTCTCAAACTTGATTTTCTGCAAGCCGTCATAGACAGGCTTCAAGCCCTGGAAAGCAGCGGAGCTGTCATAGAGCTGCTTAATTGCTTTCATTCGGGCGGTCTGTTCGTCCAGCGTTTTCTTCAAGCTCTCTGTGGCAGCACTGTGTTCGCTGACACGGCTTTCCAAATCTTCAAGGGAGTAAATGCCGTTTGCCCGGAGATAATTGAAAGTCTCGTTCATCTCCTTTAGGTTGCTGACCTTGCCTTTCTGCGAATATGCCCCGGCTCTGCGCTGGGTGTAATAGGCGTTCAGCAGAGAAACAAGGTCGGGTGCCTGCGGCTTGGCAAGCTCCGCTTTTGCTTCGGCAATCCAATCAAACAGGAGAGTGATTTTCTTCTTGATGTCCCGGATAACGGCATTGGTGGCTCTAATCCAGCGATTGAACTCGCCTTTCTCGGTGCGTATGCCTTTCTTCTCCATTGCCCGGACGGTTGCGCCCTCATGGACGGTGGGAAGTAAATCCACGCCTTGCCGTTCATAGCTGCGGTGGTCGATACGAACATCAGTACCTTTTTCCGCAAACTTGGCATTGCATAGCTCCGCCCATGTCTGCCGCCAGTATTCCAGCGTTTCGGGACTGCCCCAGTCGGTAGTGGGAACGGCGTTGAACACAAACTTTCCGTCTGCGTCTCGGATACGGTTGCCGTCCTCGTCCAGCTCATACACCCGGCGTTGCTTTAGTCCCCATTTGCCGTTCTGCTCGATGGGGCGGATGGGGCAAAGCACATGAAAATGCGGGTTTGGTATGCCGCCGTCCTCCCGGTCTGGCTGGTGTACGGCGAAGTCAACCACCATGCCCCGGCTCACAAAGTTCTCCAACAAAAATTGCCTTGCAAGAGCGATGTTTTCCTCAAGGGAAAATTCATTCTGCAAGGCAATGTCAAAGCTGTATGCAAGCTGTGCGTTCTTTCCACGCTCGGCTTTTTCCACGGCGTTCCATAGGGTCTGGCGGTCTGCGTATTCGGGCGGTGCATGGGACGGCAGGAGAATGTCAGAGCAGATCACGCCGCCCTTGCGTGTGTAGTCGCTGTATTCGCCGTAATACTCGCTATACAATCGCTCCCCGGCTCGGTAGGCGGCAGAAGCGATAGCGGACTGTCCTGCGCTTCGCTTAGTCTGCGTGACGCTCAGATGAAATAGTGCCATCGGCTTTCAACTCCTTTTCTCTGTTTGCTTGGCTGATATGGGTAATCGCCATGTGACGGACGGCTCGCTGGACTTCGGACAGGGAAAAGATGTGTTCCATCAGCTCTGTCATTTCGGTGCGTGTGAGATCTTTGACCTCCGGGGCAAGGCTCTCAATCGTGCCGCCCAGATTGCAAAGGCGGTGGGTGCGTTTCTGCCTTTCGCCTTTCTCCAGATATTTCTTTCTGTTTTCAAGACGGTTGAGCTTGTGCTTCTCCTGTGCAAGCTGCGTCTCGGCTCGTTCCTTTTCGGCTCGAAGCTGGTCAAGGGTTTTCGGTTTTGTCATTGTGATTGACCTCCTTTTTTTGATTTTGGGGATAAAAAAGACCGTCAACTTTTCGCATAGTGCGACCAGTCAACGGTCTGATTTTCGGTATTCGGTTTTTGTGTTCAGTTAGACAAACTGGAAGTTGTTAGTCGCTATCTTGTTTGCGGTTAAATTCAAAAACGACAGGTTCAAATTCAACTAAATGCTTATCTTGGGTGTTAGTTCCTTTAGGGTTCTCTATGCCGGTAACTTCATAGTATTCATCACTGTATTGTATTTTACTACCATCAAAATCTTTTTGAATGGATTTGACATATTCAAACGGATTTTCTATTGGTAACAAACTTAATGCCCGCTGTAGCTGTTGTGCCGCTGTCCTCTGCTCATCGGTCAGTATTTTTTCTTCGTTTGCCATGTGTTCTTCAAATTTATTTTTATCCATCCAAACGATTTGCTCCAATGGGTTAGCAGTACCACAAGCCAAGATTAAACGGATAAAATCTTCAAAATTTGCCGCTAATGGATATACATTTTGGTCTACACAACTTTCTGGATTGCAGGCAAATACCATTTCTCCATATTCCGGCAAAAAGCAATACAGAATACATCCTTCAAATCCGATTGGCTTTGCGTTGACGGGATAGCAAAAATACGGGTCTGCAATATCTCCATATTCTAAACATAAAAGTCCCTTATCTATGGGAAGTGCCATATACTTTTCGTAAATCGTTTCCATTGATGTGCCTCCACAAAATTCAAATTTTCTGTTCCCTATAAAATTAATTTATTGGGATTTACCAAATCGCCAAACAACGATTTGCTTGTTCCATAAAATTCATTTTATTCGCCTTCAAACTTGCTGGCGGCGAACAGCATTTTATGCTGTTTGCGGACGGCAAGTCCACAAGGGATAGACGCACAAGCGTCGCAAGGGAGTGTAGCTCCCTTGACGGAACGAAGTGACGAAACATTCTCGGTCGTGCAGTTTTCTTCTGCTGACCGGGAATGAAGCTCCGCAGGACGCACATACTCCCGATAGGAGAGTATAGAAGTGCGCCCTTTAGTTCCTAAAGGGGTTTGCTCCGGCTTAATTTCTCGACAAACTGCAATTAGTCATTTCAGTAAGTATTTTCCGAGTCCTATCTGAATCAAATATAGGACAAGGATATGTGCTGGATAAAAAACATAGAAGAAGTATTTTAGCTTCAGTTTACCACGCTTTCCGTTGTATAGCAGAATAAGCAAGCAGGCAAGAAGCGTACATAAAGGCGGTTGATTCCCCGTTGTCCCCATGTAAGCCAAAAGGAACAGCAACACTTGATAGATTCGGTGATTACGGCAAATATAAAATGCTGATATGAATAAGATCCCCTGCATACCGTAGTCACAATGGATTCCTTCCGCAATGCCGGAAAAAAGCACTACACTGAGAACTTGCAGGACTGCTGATTTTATTCTATCCACCGGTAGGTCTGATTTACACGAAAATCTTTCAAGGCATACCAATGTCAATAAGCCTAAAAACAAGGTGAAAAATACATTTTGATACCTCAAGTAAAACGGAAATGTATCTTCCATTCGTGAATACGCACTAAAGAAACCTATGTCAAATGGAACTTCCGAAATAAGGGCAAATGCAAGCATCAACCCAATATAGCGTTTTTTACTTCTTGTGTGTTGGAATCCTTCTGCCAGCAAAAAACAGAATAGCGGAAAAGCAATCGTCCCAATGCTTTGCAAATCAAACCGTATGAAATAATCTATCTCTCGGAATCTCTCCCACGACATTTGCCCGTTATCTGCCATAGCCCCCCAGTAGTTTGATAGCAGCCATTGCAGCACAATTTTACATAGATGGTCAATAAGCATTGTCAGTACAGCAATAACCTTTAGCGAATTTCCTGAGAGAAATTGAATGCGATTTATTTTCCTATCAAGGCTCATAAAGCAACCTCCTACCAACTTCCAATTCTACGATTTTTCGCATTCAAATTATACCATAAAACTCGTGAACAATTCTATCGCAACTTTGGAATATATGAGAAAAGTCCGAACAGTTTTCTGCCCGGACTTCCTCACTCAATCATAAATCAATTCTGCTTTCACAATCTCCTCTGCCTGTGCCTTGCAAGCGTTCATCTGCCGCACCCATTCCATTTGATTATCGGCTTTCAGTTGCTCAGTCACACCGTTTTGCTCTGCCAGTGACCGCACGATCAGCTCCATGCGGTTTCGTGCCGCTTCGTCAATCTCGGCACAATGTTCAAAGAGCTTGTCGGATAGCACCAGTTCATTGAACAGTATCGGGCGGTGCATTTCCAGATACGCCTTGCGAAGTCTGCCGTAGTGTCCGATGGGCTTGGTCTTGCGGATAACGATGTTCGGGATAAGATAATCGCCGTTCTGTGTGTAAGTGATATTCATGCTGATTGTACTCCTTTCATTGGCTCTCTCTGCG
>NZ_JAOQJY010000043.1:0-4867 GCF_025567525.1 Gallintestinimicrobium propionicum
TAGGGAAACCATAGCCAATCCACGCTCGTCAGCTCCACATCTGCCATGCGGAGCATGGGAACAGGCTGGGCGGTGGGCAGCTCTCGCAGCGTGATTGTCTCGGCTATGAATTTGCGGCTGGGAATGTCCCCTTGCTGGCGGAGAACATCGTTCCAATCTTTCCTTGCCGGGACAAGGCGAATGACGGCAATCTCACCGGGAATGGACTGTGCCAGTCGTGTGCAGGCTTCATTTCCAGCGGCGTCGCTGTCAAGGCAGAGGAACACTTTTCGGGTGTCCTTGCGTTCAGAAAGAAAACGGTCAAGGGCTTTGCCAGAAACGCCGCCCAGGGCAAGATAGCTCCTTGTCTGCCAATCCTGCGGATAAAGGCAGATAAAGGACAAAAGGTCTATCGGAGCTTCAAAGACAAAGAGCTGGTTGCTGTTGCCCTCATATCGGAACGGATAGGACTTGTCAGACCCGGTAATATCCTGTCTGAATGGGTCTGCCGTTCCTCGCACATGGGCGTATCTCGGTGTGCCGTTTCGGTCTCTGCCGACAAACACAACATTGTGCCGCTTTGCGTCCTCGTAAATATCCCCGGAAAGAAGAAAAGCCTCAACAAGCGTTTTGTTGAGACCTCGGCTTTCGCAAAGATATTGAATTGCTCTGTCGGCTGTTCTGTTGTGCAAGGGCAAGTGGAACGCTGTGGGCGGTGCTGTGGTGGCTTCGGTCTGCCCCTCGCCGCTTTCGCCGGTCAGGAGCTGGACGGCTTCGGGAAAGGATTTTCCGTAAAACTCCATGACAAAATCAATGGGATAGCCGCCCTTGCTCTGGCTGTGGCGAAACCATTTGTTTCCACGAATGGTCAGGCTGTCATGTTCTTTCCAGCGGTATTCTCGTCCGCTTTTGATAAGCGTCTCTCCCTGTGTACGGAGAAAATCTTCCAGACTGACGGCGTTTGCCCGGTCAATCTGTGCTTGGGTATAATTCATCGGGATAGTTCCTCCTTTTTGTGTCGTGTTTGGGGTCGATTTTGGAGCATTTGTTCTTCTGTACGCTCGTTAAATCGGGCGGCAGTATCTACACATGACTTGACCTTCCAAAGACGGTGTAAATCGTCTCTGACGGTCTTAAACTCGCCATAGGTGGTGTTGTGCGCCTGTTCCAGCTCGTCATACTCATCGGACAGCTTTTTCATATCCACCTTGCCGTCTGGGAACTCCCCGGTCAGCTTTCGTCTGGCGGCGTAGAACTGTTTCAGTTCCGCTTCATGCTCTGCCTTGTACTTGGCTCTGGGCTTCTCAAACTTGATTTTCTGCAAGCCGTCATAGACAGGCTTCAAGCTCTGGAAAGCAGCGGAGCTGTCATAGAGCTGCTTAATTGCTTTCATTCGGGCGGTCTGTTCGTCCAGCGTTTTCTTCAAGCTCTCTGTGGCAGCACTGTGTTCGCTGACACGGTGTTCCAAATCTTCAAGGGAATAAATGCCGTTTGCCCGGAGATAATTGAAAGTTTCGTTCATCTCCTTTAGGTTGCTGACCTTGCCTTTCTGCGAATAAGCCCCGGCTCTGCGGCTGGTGTAATAGGCGTTCAGCAGAGAAACAAGGTTTGGTGCCTGCGGCTTGGCAAGCTCCGCTTTTGCTTCGGCAATCCAATCAAACAGGAGAGCGATTTTCTTCTTAATGTCCCGGATAACGGCATTGGTTGCCTTGATCCAGCGGTTGAACTCGCCTTTCTCGGTGCGTATGCCTTTCTTCTCCATTGCCCGGACGGTTGCGCCCTCGTGGACGGTGGGAAGAAGCTCCACGCCCTGACGCTCATAGCTTCGGTGGTCGATACGAACGTCAAGCCCCTTTTCCGCAAACTTGGCATTGCACATCTCCGCCCATGCTTCACGCCAATGTTCCAGCGTTTCGGGACTGCCCCAGTCGGTAGTGGGAACGGCGTTGAAAACAAACTCTCCGTTCTGGTCTCGGATACGGTTGCCGTCCTCGTCCAGTTCGTACACCCGGCGTTGCTTTAGTCCCCATTTGCCGTTCTGCTCGATGGGGCGGATGGGGCAAAGCACATGAAAATGCGGGTTTGGTATGCCGCCGTCCTCCCGGTCTGGCTGGTGTACGGCGAAGTCAACCACCATGCCCCGGCTCACAAAGTTCTCCAACAAAAATTGCCTTGCAAGAGCGATGTTTTCCTCAAGGGAAAATTCATTCTGCAAGGCAATGTCAAAGCTGTATGCAAGCTGGGCGTTCTTTCCACGCTCGGCTTTTTCCACGGCGTTCCATAGGGTCTGGCGGTCTGCGTATTCGGGCGGTGCATGGGACGGCAGGAGAATGTTGGAGCAGATCACGCCGCCCTTTCTGGTGTAGTCGCTGTATTCGCCGTAATACTCGCTATACAATCGCTCCCCGGCACGGTAGGCGGCAGAAGCAATAGCGGACTGTCCTGCGCTTCGCTTAGTCTGCGTGACGCTCAGATGAAATAGTGCCATCGGCTTTCAACTCCTTTTCTCTGTTTGCTTGGCTGATGTGGGTAATCGCCATGTGACGGACGGCTCGCTGGACTTCGGACAGAGAAAAGATGTGTTCCATCAGCTCTGTCATTTCGGTGCGTGTGAGATCTTTGACCTCCGGGGCAAGGCTCTCAATCGTTCCGCCCAGATTGCAAAGGCGGTGGGTGCGCTTGGTGCGTTCGCCTTTCTCCAGATACTTCTTTCTGTTCTCCAGACGCTCCAGTTTGTGCTGTTCCTGTGCAAGCTGCGTCTCGGCTCGTTCCTTTTCGGCTCGAAGCTGTTCAAGGGTTTTCGGTTTTGTCATTGTAATTGACCTCCTTTTTTGATTTTGCGGATAAAAAAAGACCGTCAACTTTTCGCATAGTGCGACCAGTCAACGGTCTGATTTTCGGTATTCGGTTTTTGTGTTCAGTTAGACAAACTGGAAGTTATCGCTTTACTTTTGTTGTATCTTAGCCAAAATACTTTCTATTACAAGTGTTACTGTTATAAAGGCTCCTACAAGGGTATAGTAGTTTAAGCCATACATCAATGGCAAAAGAGAAATAACTACCGTAATAATGGAAAGGACAAACAATGCTTTGAGAACACCTTTCTTCTTCAATGAAAACAATGAAAGTAAGAAGATGGCAACAGTAAGTGTGGCTGTAATAAGTGGAGCAAAATTTGCATAGCCAAACGGTGTAAGGCTAAAGTATGAGAATGTTTCTTTTACTCTTTCTGTTGGAGATGTTGCAAAAATACAAACTGCTCCCAAGGGTAATAATTCTAACACTATTGTTAAAGCTGGCAAAACCGCTAAGCAGACTTTCTTCATGTTGTATATCTCCTTTACAAATTCTGATTTGCTTGTTCCATAAAATTCATTTTATTCGCCTTCAAACTTGCTGGCGGCGAACAGCATTTTATGCTGTTTGCGGACGGCAAGTCCACAAGGGATAGCCGCTTTAGCGGCGCAAGGGGGTGTAGCCACCTTGACGGAACGAAGTGACGCAACATTCTCGGTCAAGCAGTTTTCTTCTGCTGACGGAGAATGAAGCTCCGCAGGACGCACGATACTCCCGATAGGAGAGTATAGAAGTGCGCCCTTTAGTTCCTAAAGGGATTTGCTCCGGCTTAACTTCTCGACAAAATTGAATTTGTTTTTAGTCTATTTGCATAAGATAAAACTATCAATCATTCTGTTTACATTACACCATGGGACAAAACTTCAAACTCAATCTTATCATCCAGCGAGGCAATTTCCGCAACCAGGTCAAGGCTCATATAATCTTCTTCCTGTCCGCTTTCAATTCCAGTCAACCCAACCTGAATAAAAATATTGTAATACTTTGTGATTTCATCGCTATCCAAGGGGAGATAGTTTTCTTGTCGTTCATTCCCTTTATACCATACACTTCTATATTGTCCATTTTTGATATGGTAAGGACGGTGCTTATGATCCCAGTAAGTGAAACCGTACCTTTCATATACAACATAATAATTCCCCGTAAAATAACGGATGTCGGGAAAACTGTCAATCTCCGAGGAGAGGTTTTCACTGGTTTCATCGAGATAATTTCTAAAAATGATTTCTTCAATTAACCCCAGTATTTCCTTATGCCTTCCTGCAAGGAGTTGATATGCTTCTTGTGGAAAATCCTCCTCAATAGAGATTCGGGGCTTTATTTTCAATTCAAAATTCGCATAATCATTATCAACATTTTCTTTTTCAAAGACAATCAAGTTTGGTCTTTTTACTTCCTTTTTCTCTTTAAACTTATCAAAAATCTCCATCATTTAATCCTCCTTAGTTTTTATAAGATGATTATTGAGGCCGATAACCGAAGCATCCGCAAGTCTTACAGACCTTTCTTTCATCCAGCTTCCTGAATATTAAATCCCGATTTGTTGCTCAATTTTCGTGTTCAAATTATACCATAAAACTTGTGAACAATTCTACCTCAACTTTTGTGAGATATGAGAAAAGTCCGAACAGTTTTCTGCCCGGACTTCCTCGCTCAATCATAAATCAATTCCGCTTTCACAACTTCCTCTGCCTGTGCCTTGCAAGCGTTCATCTGCCGCACCCATTCCATTTGGTTTTCGGCTTTCAGCCTTTCGGTCACGCCGTACTGCTTTGCCAGTTGCGGCACGATCAGCTCCATTCGGTTTTGTGCCGCTTCGTCAATCTCGGCGCAATGCTCAAAGAGCTTGTCGGATAGCACCAGCTCATTGAACAGTATCGGGCGGTGCATTTCCAGATACGCTTTGCGGAGTCTGCCGTAGTGCCCGAGGGGCTTGGTCTTGCGGATAATGATGTTCGGGATAAGATAATCGCCGTTCTGTGTGTAAGTGATATTCATGCTGATTGTACTCCTTTCATTGGCTCTCTCTGCG
>NZ_JAOQJY010000044.1:0-4824 GCF_025567525.1 Gallintestinimicrobium propionicum
TTTTAGGGGTGGGGAAAGGGAGAGAAAACCAGCCCTTTTTTAAGAGGTCAAAAATGTGCAATAAACTGTATTGATAATATAAGCCCCCTATAGGTGTTTTGGAGGGGAGAAAAAGGTGGTGGGAATATGGCAAAAAAACCGACTGAAAAGCAGTTGTATAAGCTGAAAAATGAATGGCTGGGGCAGTTCTTTGAGGAAGTGAAGCCGAAAGAGTTTTATCGGGCTGTTTTTCCAGAGGGAAGTTTTGAGAGAAAGGGGCATTTTGAGGACGGAAAGGCAAATGGCATTATAACCATAGTTGAGAATGATAAGGCGAAGAATCGGATTGTATTTGATGATTTGTCGGTCATTGATGAGGTCAAGGGGGCAGAGTTTGCTGTCATGTCCCCTGTGGCGTATTCCGGCAGAAATCGGACGGCAGCCAATGCAAGGTGGCTGTATGGGATAGCGATAGACCTTGACGGGGTGGAGATGCCGCAGCTCCGTGATGTGTTCCATCAAATGAACCATGATATTATCCCGAAATGCACTTACTGTATTAACAGCGGTCACGGGCTGCATTTATATTATCTGCTGGAAAAGCCGGTTCCCTTGTATAAGCATTTGCAGGATAAGCTTCGAGAGTTCAAGTATGAGCTGATTGCGAAAGTCTGGAACCGTTATACAAGCACTTTCACAGAACGGGAACAGGTTCAGTATCAGGGGATTTTTCAGGGCTTCCGTATGGTTGGAACGCAGTCAAAGCTGGGAAAGAGATACCCGGTAAAGGCTTTTGAAACGGGCGAGAGAGTGACGATTGAGTATTTGAACGGGTATCTTATGGATAAGAGCAAGGCGGTCACGGATTTTCACTATAAGAGCGATTTGAGTCTTGCCGAAGCCCGGAAGAAGTACCCGGAATGGTATGAAAAGCGAATTGTGCAGGGGGAGCGCCGTGAGCGCTGGCATGTCAAAAGGGACTTATATGATTGGTGGCTGCGGAAAATAAAAGAGGGGGCTTCTGTAGGGCACAGATACAGCTGCCTTTGCGTTTTGGCGTCCTATGCCGTTAAGTGCGATATTCCGGAAGATGAGCTTTTTACAGACGCTTTTTCCCTATTGCAGTTCCTTGATGATATGTCAGATGATGAGCATAACCGCTTTACCAAGCGTGATATACTGGACGCCATGCAGTTTTATCAAGAGAATTATGTCACATACAGTCGCAGGGAAGCCGAAAGAGTATCGGCTATTGCTATGCCAGCAAGCAAACGGAACGGAAGAAAACAGGCTGAACATTTAGAGCGTGCAAGGTTGGTACAAACATTGGATTATCCAAATGGAGCATGGAGAAATAAAGAGGGTAGACCAAAAGGCAGCGGAGAAAAGTCGAAGATTGTCGAAGAATGGAAACAGCAGCATCCGGACGGAAAGAAGATAGATTGTGAGAGAGAAACTGGGCTTAGCCGGCATACTGTATTGAAGTGGTGGAAGTAGGGTATACTTGAAATGCCGAAAGGCATATGCTATAATACCAGTAGGCGAAAATGACAGAAGTGCTCATGTGGCACAGCAAAAAGCCCCGGAGGTTGCGACTCCGGGGCTTTTCTATTCCGTTCTGGGTGGGTGGCTTAATCCCAAGGCTGGCTACCAGTTATTCTTCTCCGTCCAACCATTTGCAGATGTAGTAGGCAACTACACTTGCCAAAACAGAGAGAAAAAATGACAGAAGTTCACTCATGCGGTTCACCCCCTTTCTCTACCTGTCTGGGGGCGGTAGCGTCGTTCATTATATCACAGGGGCAGAAATGCCACAAGAAGCCATTTCCCCTTGTTTATTATCAAAGCCATAAGGAAAAGAGTGTCAAGGGCGGTCATAGACCGCAGCGTTTACCCTTGATACTCTTTTTTGTTGGCTATAATGCCGGAGGGGAAAACGGCTGTCCGTCCGTTTCGTTACTTCCCCCTGTGCTTCATTGTCCGTTCCGGCGGAAGAAAGTAAAGGGTGGTCTGCGACCATTTTTTATCTGCTGTACTCGCTGATCGGCAAGCCGAAGCTCATACTGCAGATAAAAAACAAGCCCTTGACTGTCTCCCTCCTACACTTTCAAAGTCGCCCAAGAGGAAGTAAGCTCCACTATATTCTTGGCAGAATATACGCACGAATATATCCGCTTGATATAGGGTGTCTATCATGCTATAATATGTGTAGCGGATATATTGCAAGTTCCCTAAAGTGTTACCACTTTAGAACTTGTGAGGGTGGCAAGCCCCCCTTCAATCCCCCTTTTCAGAGAGCCGAAAGGCTCATAATGTGACGGTGGTAGCACCGAAGAAAGAGAGGTCAAAGGCATGAAAAAAGAAATGGATAAAATTCAGTTTGAGTACAGATACGAGGTGCAGGAGCTGATGAAAGTAATTGATAAATATGTAAAACAGAACCCGGCAGAAAAGGAAAATAAGACGCTGGAGCGTTTCTTTGACTTACTTGATGTCATGGATATGGAGTGGTAAGGGTATGAACAAGACAAGACCAAAGCAGTTATCATTCCGAGTAAGTGAAGAAGAATACCAGCAGTTGCAGGAGAAGATTTCAGAGAGTGGAAAGAACCAACAGGAGTATATCCTTTCCTGTGTGCTGGAGAAGCAGATCGTGAATACGGACGGTATCAAAGAACTTCTCCCGGAACTGAAACGGATAGGGAACAACCTCAACCAAATAGCAAAGCGGTGTAATGAGGGGGGGATGTTGCCGAGTGAAGCGGAAGTGCGGAAGCATGGAGAGGAGCTGAACAAAGTATGGCAGTCATTAAGGCGGTATCTTCAAAGGCGGGCATAGGGCACGCCATAGATTATGTGACGAAAAAAGAAAAGACAGAGGAGAAGCTTGTCAGCGGTCTGCATTGTGAGCCGGAGACGGTCAAGGAAGAAATGCAAGCCACAAAGGAGCTGTGGGGCAAGACGGATGGAAGAACCTATAAGCATTATGTGCAATCCTACCATGAGGACGAGGAAATAACCCCGGAGCAGGCTCATAAGAACGCTGTCGAGCTGGCAGAGCATACAAAGGCATGGAAAGGGCATGAAGTTCTGATAGCCACGCATATAGACAAGGGGCATATACACACGCACTTTATTGTCAATTCCGTAAATTATGAGAACGGTCATAAGCTCCAATGGAGTAAGCACGACCTTAAAGACTTAAAGGAACGATGTAACGAACAGAGCCGGGAACAGGGCTTGCATGTGCCGGAGAAAGGAAAGACATTTGCTGGAGAAGTCCGGGAAGAAACGGTGGCATGGAGCAAAGACACCTACCAGCTTTTGAAACAGGCAGAGCAGGGAAAGGTCAAGAGCTATGTGCAGGATATTGCCCTTGCGGTGCTGGATTGTAAGGAAACAGCGACCAGCCGGGAAACCTTTATCCGGCTGATGAATGAAAGAGGGTACGGGGTGGACTGGCAGGACAGCCACAAGTACATCACATATACCGACTTAGCCAGGGAACAGGCAGGAGAAAAGGCTTGTAAAATCAGGGATAACAAGCTGGAAAAATACTACAATATGGATTTTGGAAAGGAGAGTATGGAGCATGAGTTTGAGAGAAATGCACGAACAGCAGAAGCAGAGCAGTCCAAGAGAGCAGCTTCAAGAGTTAAACCGACAGAGCCGGACAGAGCTGGAAAACAGTCTGCTCAAAGAAGCGTTGGCGATGTCGAGCGAGAACTGCGAGGAATTGATGAAGCAGTCAAATCAAGAACAAGTAAGGGCAGAGCAGAACAGGCAGAGAGACGCAGAGCAGAACAGGAAGCTCATCAGCGAGCTGAAGCAGAGCGTAGAGCTGCTGAAGAACAGCAACGAATTGCTTCAAGACGCTATATCGGGCGAGATTGGGAGCCTGAAAGATGAGGTTAAGGAAAACACCGTCCAAGAGGTTAGAAAGGCGTTACAGGCGAATATAGAGGCTATACAGAGGGCTACAAAGCTTCTTGAGAAGCAGTCTGATACACTTACAAGCGTGATGAAGCAGAAGATCCGGGAGCTGGAGGAAAGCAAGAACAGCTTTTTCAGATATGAGGGCTTAAAGCTGTACCTGTTTTGGGGCGGTATGGTCTGTAATATTTTAGTGTTTCTTATGCTGTTATATGGTATGCTTGGTAAGTAAAAAGAAATCGACAAATCGGAAGGTTGAGAAAGGAGATTAGTCAATGAAAAAAATATTAGGAATCGTTGCTGGTATTGTTGGAATAATATCTGTTATTGTGGGTGTTGCATTGAAGATGAATAATAATGCTATTGCTATAATCGGAGGTGCAGATGGTCCTACCTCGGTATTTGTCGCAGGAAAGTTGAATAGTGTTCTTGTCAGCATCTTGCTTATTGCGATAGGTGTTGTGATGTTGATAGTAGCGATAATTTTTTATTTGAAGAGAAAAAGGTAAAATAATGTAGTGATAAGATAAGCGGTCAAGGCGAGAGGGAGTGAGGTGTAAAAGACTATGGAGAAAGAAAAAAGAGAGCAGGAGAGCTGCACAAGCTGCGCTTATAGGAAAGATTGGTATTGTCCCGTTGCCGGAGACCGTGTAAAGAGAGAGGGGCACTGTTCTGAATACGAGAAAAGTGAGATTGCGAAGGAAAAGTAGCAGTGCTATAATGGCAAGGAAAGGGAGAGAAAACCAGCCCTTTTTTAAGAGGTCAAAAATGTGCAATAAACTGTATTGATAATATAAGCCCCCTATAGGTGTTTTTAGGGGTGGGGAAAGGGAGAGAAAACCAGCCCTTTTTTAAGAGGTCAAAAATGTGCAATAAACTGTATTGATAATATAAGCCCCCTATAGGTGTTTT
>NZ_JAOQJY010000045.1:0-4392 GCF_025567525.1 Gallintestinimicrobium propionicum
GAACACAAAGTTTCATATATGTACATATCATAGCAGCAATGATTATAATGATACCGTTGTTTTACATTGTTATTGGGAAAACACGCCTCAAAAAGACATCCCCTCAAAAACTTTGATTACCCCCCAAATTGGAAGGAAAGATAATATACATAATCATTTTCCACACCAACGATTCCTTTTTCCATTTCCGTGATAGGAATCCCTGACAGCCCGTCTTTTCCATAGATTAGAGCCATTAATCCCTGTTCAGAGTCTGAAAGGATAGCAGTCTTGCCTTCTATTGTCGAAGCTGAATGAATCTGAATCGGAATCTCCCCTTTTATCTGGCTTGCACTTCTGACATAATATTCTCTGTTTTCTATATTTTCTAAAATAGGAAAATCCGTAGAATATTTTGCATAATCATCTGCTACAATTAATTTTACCTTAAAAGATTCAAAATCCGGCACAACAGCAATGACACCTCTGGAAGGGGAATCGATTCCGTCATAGTCCAAATCAGCCACTTTACTTTTACTGATCAGTGTCCCAGACTGATATTCAGATACATAAATGGTGAGTGTTTTAAATTCATCTTTTATAAAATAATGAAAAAGATATGCGCCGTCTGTTCCGGATAATAATTCTGCTGTTTTCATCTCAGTACTTGTCTGATCAACTGCGGTAATATAATTTTTTGGATGTATCAGTTTGTGAAAGAATAAAGTGCCAAGGATCGCAGAGACAATTACTGCAAAAACAGTTACTACAGCAAGAATTGTTTTTAAATTTTTTTGTTTCTTTTTACTCTCTTTTGTAATCTGAATAAGATTGCTGTCTGATTTTTCAATTACATTTTCAGCACCGATATCTTCACCTGCAAGAAATTCATTAATGCTGATTCTAAGTATGCTGCACAATTCCATATAAATTGACACGTCAGGCAGGCATATGCCACGTTCCCATTTAGAAACCGATTTGTCACTCATATTCAGTTTTTCTGCCAATTGCTTCTGCGTCAGTCCAAGAGCTTTTCTTTTTTTTGCAATATATTTTCCGATTTTGATTAAATCCATATAATTCACTTCCTTCTGTTTAATCTAAGCATAATATAAATTATAAGAAATGAACACCCCTTATGAGTAGAATGCGTTGAGTATTTGAATTAGTGATAGATTAGGACGCAAGAGTTGATTGACGTTGGATAATGCTCCATAATATAATGAAAAGAATAAAAGGCAGATATCTATGCCTGGATAGATGGAGAAGAACCTATGGAGAAAAAAAGAGGAATTGATTCGTTTACACTACATATTCTGGCAATGCTGTTTATGTTATGTGATCATTTGTGGGCGACACTATTTCCAGCACAGGAATGGATGACATGCGTAGGAAGACTTGCTTTTCCGATTTTCGCATTTATGATCGCAGAAGGATGCTATTATACTTCGAATGTGAAAAAATACATGCTGCGTCTTTTTCTATTTGCCATAATTTCAGAAATACCATTTAACCTGATTATGGGAAGTTCTGTATTTTACCCGTTTCATCAAAATGTACTATGGACCTTTTTATTAGGGGTGTTATCGATACAGATCATTGAAAAGGCAAAGAAGAAACAAAAGAAATGGATATCGTTTTTTGTGGTTTGCCTCGTGCTTTTGATGGATTTTCTGCTTGGAACCATAACCATGGTAGATTACAATGCTGCAGGAATACTGACGGTATTACTTTTTTATTTTTTTCGCAAGAAAACCTGGATTTCTTTTGCGGCACAGCTTGTCGGACTGTATTATTTGAATGTAGTTATGCTGGGGAATCTGTATTATCCGGTAACGATTCTGGGACATCATTTTGAGATTGCACAGCAGAGCTTTGCACTGCTGGCACTGATTCCAATCTGGTTATATCATGGAGAGCAGGGGTACCATAACAAGTGGTTCAAGTATTTCTGTTATGCGTTTTATCCGGTGCACCTTCTTATCTTGTTTGTTATTTGGCAATGGCGTATTTGGTAATAGATCAGCAGCGGAAATTCTGGATAAATTATTATAGAAAGTGATGGGGGAAAGAATGCAGACTTATACTTATGTTTCAAAAGGAAAATTTGAATTAATGGAAAAGCCAAAGCCTGTGCTGATGCATGAAAGAGATGCCATTGTAAAGGTGACACTTGCCAGCATTTGTTCCAGTGACCTGCACATTAAGCATGGAAGCGTTCCAAGGGCAGTGACGGGGATTACAGTCGGTCATGAGATGGTTGGAATTGTGGAAGAAGTCGGAACTGCTGTGAAGAATGTGAAACCAGGAGATCGGGTGACGGTAAATGTAGAAACTTTTTGTGGAGAATGTTTTTTCTGCAAGAAAGGTTATGTGAATAACTGTACCGATGAAAATGGCGGCTGGGCTCTTGGATGCCGTATCGATGGCGGTCAGGCAGAATATGTCCGTGTACCATTTGCAGATCAGGGGCTGAATAAGATTCCGGATAAAGTTACGGACAGACAGGCGTTATTTGTAGGAGATGTACTTGCCACCGGTTACTGGGCAGCACGTATTTCCGAGATCACTGAGGATGACACGGTGCTGATCATTGGAGCCGGTCCTACAGGTATCTGTACCTTACTGTCTGTTATGCTGAAAAATCCGAAGCGAATCATCATGTGTGAAAAAGACGAAAAGCGTATGCACTTTATCAGGGAACATTATCCGGAAGTTCTTACAGTTTCGCCGGAAGAATGTTTTGATTTTGTTCAGGCAAACACTGAGCATGGTGGAGCGGATGTTGTTCTTGAAGTTGCAGGAGCAGAATCTACTTTCCGTCTTGCATGGGAATGCGCAAGGCCAAATGCAATCGTGACGGTGGTGGCACTTTACGATAAAGCCCAGACGTTACCTCTGCCGGATATGTATGGAAAGAATCTGACTTTTAAAACAGGAGGAGTAGACGGTTGTGATTGTGAAGAAACGCTGAGACTGATCGCGGAAGGTAAGATCAACACGGAACCACTGATCACACACACCTACCCACTTAGCAGAATCGAAGAAGCCTATGAACTTTTTGAAAATAAGAGGAACGGCGTGATCAAGGTAGCGGTAGAATGTTAAATATAATAGAAATAAAAGATTTCCAGGCATCGGAGTTAGAGGTTTTCGCAAGGCTCACAGAAGACAGCTTTTGAATAAAAATCACCCGGAGAAAGGAATTTTTATAGCGGAAAGTCCCAAGGTGATCGGGAGGGCGTTAGATAAATCATGAAAATAGCGCAGCAACTATCTGGGTGCGGTAGAATAGTGTTCGAAAATGGGTTAGTAGAAAAAAGAAAAACTTTTAGAAGAAAATTTCATTAAAAGATGTGCTGATACTTTTGCGGATGAACGAGGTCTTGTAATTCCGTTGGAAGATAGTGATTTAATAAAGGCATTAGAGGATTATCCTAATATGGAAGTTGATGCAATAGAAAATATTCTTGCAAGCAAATATGAACAAATTGTTTTTGAAAAATAATCCTTAGTAGTAAGAATTTACCTGTTACTACTAATTTTACTACTAACAGGTAGTAACAACATGTCTAATTCTGCTCTGGTTTGCCACAATCTGTAATTTCAGAGCATATCACAATAATCCCGGAAACCCTTGCAAAACAGGGCATTCCGGGGCAAAACAAGGAGAAATAAAATAATGATAAAAATACTTTTTATTTGCCACGGCAGGATTTACCGGGCATGATGAAAAGTCTCAAATCGTCTCATAAGCCCCGTTTTTAAGCGTTTTTTGTGCTTCAGTCTCAAATTTACCAAAGATTTACCAATATTTCTGGAGAGCCAGACTTGCAAAAAAATGAGCCAGAATGAGGAGATTAAAACATGAGCGAATTGAAACCAAGAATAACGGAAAACGGAATTGATTATATCTTTGTTGGAGATTACTACATCCCAGACCTGAAACTGCCGGAAGAACACCGCCCCATTGGAAAGTATGGACGGCTGCACCGGGAATATTTAAGGGAAATCCATCCAGCCCGATTGAACACATTGACCTTGACTGGGGAGTTATGGACATATCTTTCAGACCTGAACGAACAGGCACAGGAACGGTTAGACACCATCATGGAGCAGATGAAAATTGCCGAGGGCGTAACCGAGGAATTAAAGTGTACCCGTCAAATGGAATGGGTGCGGCGGTGCAATAATATCCACAATCGGGCAGAAGAAATTGTTTTGCATGAGATAATTTATTCATAATAGTATGGTGTCAGGATTATGACAAATCAGAGGTTAAAAGGTGCGTTATGTTAAAAAGCATAGGGTTATATTTTAGAAAAATAGACTTTCTGAATTTTGCAGTTGGAGCTATAATGCCAATCATTGTATTGTTTATAGTTTATTCATCAGTCAAATCAAATATAATTC
>NZ_JAOQJY010000046.1:0-3710 GCF_025567525.1 Gallintestinimicrobium propionicum
ATCGGGTGGAAATCACATCTCCGGGCGGTATGTTTGGCGGCGGCTCAATTCAGGAATACGATATTTACAGTATTCGTTCGATGCGACGAAACCCTGTGATTGCTGACCTGTTCCACCGCATGAAGTACATGGAACGCCGTGGAAGTGGCCTACGCAAAATCGTCAGTGAAACCGAAAAGCTATCTGGATATACAGCGGCATATAAGCCTGAATTTACCTCAACAGCAACAGATTTCAGAGTCATCTTGAAAAATGTAAACTACAACTTAGAGGGTGACGCCCACCAAGTTATCCACCAAGTTACCCACCAAGTTATTGAACTATCAACGGTATCCAAACAGATTTTGGCTTTTTGCACAACACCAAAATCCAAGAAAGAGCTTGCAGTATTTTGCGGCTTCAAAGATTTAAGAAACTTCACTTTGAAGCATATCAATCCGCTTTTAGAATCCGGGCAATTAGAAATGACTATTCCCGATAAACCTAAAAGTCGCAATCAAAAATATATTACAGTTCGTTCCGAATAAATAGAGAAGCAGGGCATTGGGTCTCATCTCCCATTGTCCTGCTTCTTTTTCATTCCAAATTATATTCACATCATTTACCCATACACCCAATCCTGTATCGCAAATTTCAAACTCTGCACCTTTCCCAGCAGCCAGATCGAAGCCAGCGGCAGCCCCATCGGGCTAATCAAAAATGCCATAACCAGCAAAATCACACCATTCTGCGGGGAATAGGTAATCAGCACAGCCACGCCAAGCAGAGCAATTACCGTGCTTAGTAGACCAAGCACCAGACCGGATATGTAGATCAGCCCCGTGCAGAGCCAGACAAAAAGCGTCAACACCAAAATGACCGGTGCAGTTACGATCATCAGCAGACATTTCAAAATCTTCATTTCTGTTCCTCCTTCCAACGCTCCAGATACTGTTTGCATAGGGCATCCGCTTCTCTCTCATCATCTTCCGTCACTTCCCGTTTTCCTTTGGTCAGTTCAATCTCCAGATAAGTCCGGTAATCATCGGATAAGAGGTCGAACAGTTCCTTGGGAGTATGGCACACCTCGCCAGAGCAATAGTGAAAATCTTGGTCAAATTCAACTCTTACACATCCATGGCGGCTGATATAAACTTCTATGGTCTCGTCTGCGGTTAGGTAATCCGCAAAAATCTCCAGCACCTTTTCAAAGGTCAGCATCTGTTTTCACTCCTTTGCTACGCTTCTTATTCTACTCATATTATCCGGTACGGACAGGCAAAAGACAAGGATACAGACAAAAAGAAAAAGCGGAGGAAGGTGCGGCGAAGAAACGCCGTTCCTCCCTCCGCAAATGGAGTATCTATCCCTGTTATGAAAGTTTGGAGAGTTGGGTAAGGATTTCCTTCACACCCTCCCACAGTTGTTCCTGCCGCTGGGATATATCCTCCAAGTCAGCATTATAAACCCGCCCGGTCTCATGCACTTTGCGGGTCAGCTGGTTCAAGTTGTTGCTGCTTCGGCGCATCAGGGAGACCAACTCCTTCAGCTCTGGCAGTTCCAGCTTGACCACATAACCATCCAGCGCCATTTTCCGCAGATAAGCGCTCAAATTCTCTGTCCCGTATTGCTGCATCTTTTGATGGATCAGTTCCAGTTCTTCTGCGCACACCCAAAACAAAACCGGCACATCCCGCTTGCGCTTTGCCATGGTTATCGCTCCGGCTCCCGTTTTTTCGGGGCGGCAGACTTATGGGCGGGCAGCTCCTGTTTGAGCTTATCCCGTACTGAGGGACGGGACGGTTCCAGTTTTTCTCTCTGGGTACGGCTGCGCTGCTGTTCTTCACGCACCAGATCAATAAAGCCATCCAGCACAGCAGGGTGGCTGTTTAAGGCATAACCACAACGGACGGTTTCGGGATTATCGTTGGGAATGGTCTTGGCCCATTCTTTGTTGCGTCGGGAGTAACGCCCATCCCAGTCCTGAAGCTGGACCGTGTTAGACAGAACCATGGACACACGCTCCATGCCATAGGTCTCGATCACACCCTTTGCCGCATCGTGGCTGAGATACATTCCGTCGAAGTGCTCCCGCACCGCCGCTTCAATAGACTCCTTGCATTGGCGATTTACATTGTTGGAAGTTCGGTACTGCTCCAGCTCCCCATGTTCTCTCGCATAGGCAGCTGAATGGGGATAGACCGGTGTTGTTCGCAGTTCCTCTTTAGCCCTGCACACATCGTCGGCACGGTTCTCAATGCTGTCCCGGATCACATCCATATAGCCAGTCTCCAGCTTTTCAAAATAACGGTACACATCCGCCAACGGAGATGAAGATTCCAAAAGTGCCTGAGCCTGGGTGTCGGTCAGTTCCAGCTCCTCCATCGCCATCACGATGTCCTCCCGGACGGTGTACTCATAGGTGTGGTGCAGGATTTCTTCTGGGGGCTGACTTTTCAACCAATCCCTGTATTTTTCCTGCTCAGTGGCCATCTTTTCATAAAGGGCCGCATTCAGATTATTGGTATTCATGTTATCGCACCTCCTCATGCTGTTTTGGTTTCTTGTCTGTACTACGGGGTTGCACCGGGCGTTTTAGGTTATCCAGCACCGAAGGCCGTGTGCTTTTGGCAACAACAGACTCGGTGTGTGCCTGCCCCTTTCCGTCGATGTTGAGCAGGGTATCCAGCTCCACCAGACGGGCATTTTTGCTTCGCAGTTCTTCTTCATAAAGGAATGGCTTTCCGACTTCCTCCTTTGCGGCAGCCTGCTGCTGATAGAGGTTATCCAGCTGGGCCTTTGCCGCCTCCAGACGCTGGGGCATCTGGGCGAGGGCATTGTCGATACGGGTAAGATTTCCGCGAGGGTCTGTACCAAGGGTTGCCCGGTGGGTCATCTGTCCTTTCAGCAGGAGCGTATACTCCTGTTTCCAAGCGGAAAATTCCACGGATATGGCATAGCCCCGGTAGCTGCCAATCTGCACCGGATCGGAGGTTTTGACCTCCTTGCAGGCATCCAGAAGTGCTGCACCGGCATTCTCCTTATCGGTCAGCAGATCACCTCGGATTTCCATACCAGCAAAACCGTCCTCCGGGTGCGGGTGCGCTGCCAAAACCTCCAGATCGGATTCAAAGCCCTTGATAAAGCCTTTGTGCTTTTCAATCTCCTCCGGGAAGTATTTGAGCAGCTGGTCCTCCAGACGATATTGCTTGCTCTGGTGGTCGGCTTTCATCAGCTTCAGGCGGGATACCTCCACATCCAAATCCATACGCTCCTTGATGCGGGGATCTCCGGCGCACAGGGCTTTGATCTCGGCAAAGGAAAGCGCCGTTTCGTCCACATCATCGCAGGAACGCACCGGCGATTTAGAAGTCATGATCTGACTGATGAATTTTTGCTTATTCTCCACCGTCTGCCAGAGGTATGCGTCAAAGGTTCCTTCGGTCACATAGCGGTACACATGGACAAGGGGATTCTGGTTGCCCTGTCGCTCAATACGGCCCTTGCGCTGGGCAAGGTCTCCCGGTCTCCACGGACAGTCCAGGTCATGAAGTGCCACCAGACGGTCCTGCACATTGGTGCCTGCGCCCATCTTGGCAGTGCTGCCCAAAAGGACACGCACCTGACCGGTACGGACTTTAGAGAACAACTCCTTTTTCCGCACTTCGGTGTTGGCTTCATGGATAAAAGCGATCTGGTCGGCAGGCATTCCCTGAGCAATGAGTTTCTGA
>NZ_JAOQJY010000047.1:0-3472 GCF_025567525.1 Gallintestinimicrobium propionicum
CCAGGTCGGTAATCTTTCGCTTTACCGTTTTGATGGCTTTCACCTGATCCACCGACTGAATGTGCATACTCACAATGAGCGAACTTTCCATATCCAGAAAATCAGCCAACAGACGGTCATTCAGCTCCGGTGCGAGAATCTGCAAAAAAGAAACAGTCCCGTATTTCTTACCCATACGGAACTGCTTGCCGGTGCGGAACTCAAAGGAGCTTGGTGCAATAAAATCCTTTGTGGACAGACCGGAAGGAGCCAGCCAGTCCCATTCAAACTGAAACGGGAGTTGTTCATCCATGTGGAATACCGCATGAAGCTGAAAAAGCCTTTCTTTACCGTCCAGCGTTCTGGCAGCTACACCAAGACGCTTAAAGTTATTAAGTATATCGGTCTCAATACGCTCCAGACGGGGCTTGGCGGCTTTGATGCTGTCCGCGTCGATACCAAAGGTCAGGTATTTGGTCTTGATGAGACCGTTGTTACCTCTGGCCAGCTGATTTTGCAGCATTGTGGTGTATTCCTCGCGGATACTGTCAAAGGCGTCCCTCTGGGGCGGGATGGAAATGGAGTTAGCAAAGGTCTCCTCCGATGCCGCAAGATTCAAAAAAGACAGCTGGAAATGAATCGAGCTGTCAAAATAATTGAGGAAATCACACCACCCCTCAAAGATTGCCGTCTTATCTTCGTTTTGGGAGAGCTGATAGTTGATGTCCTGAAACTGGATGGTCTTTGTGTAGTGGCTGTCCGATACGCGGCAGATTCCGTCCGGCCACATCCGTTCATAAGGGATACTGTCCTGCGCAGATTTTCCTTTTTTGTCCGTGCGGTTAGCGCGGGCAATGGCCGCTTCGATCTGCTTCTTATCGGCGCGGGACAGCTTTTTCTTTGTCTTTACCGGCTGCACAGTTTTTTCCTCGGTTTTTCCGAACATCCGATGCAGCCATTTTTTTATTGCGGTGAACAATGTCATACACCTCCTTATCGAGCATTTCCTGCCGCTTTAATACGGCATAAAAGTTGTTGGTCTGGTAAGGTCGCTGCTTTGGACGGATTACAGCTACTTTGAGAATGTTGCCCACGATCTTTTCCAGGGGCTGCCCATGCTTTTCGTACATAGCCAGCATAAAGAAGGGCAGCATAACCAGCATCATACACATAGCCGCTACACTGTTTCCGGTAGGTTTTCTGAGCAAAAAGAAAAGCGGTACGCCAATAAGCGCTCCGCCCGTGAAGCAGATAAGCTGCCGCTTGGTCAGATTGAACATGACCTTTGTTTTGACTTTTGTTAAGTCCTTGGGTACGGGTACATAAGCCAATGTGGAAACCTCCTTCCGTTTTAGTGCGCCTGAAAGACTGATTTGGCGAGACTGCCTGTTTTGAACAGCGTAAAACATAGCAGTACGGTGTAGCCCACGCAGCTCCAGATTGCCATGATGATGTCATCTTCCAGAGCGATGTTCTGCACCAGCACAGCATAAATTGCCACGCAGACGATAATGAGAAACGCCTGAAAGCCCAGTGCCAGCAGGGATCGGAGGTAATTCTGTCCCATACCGCCCCATTCTTTGCCCATCATTGCAGCCATTGGAACGGGAGCCACCGAAGTTACAAGGTAGATCTCGATCATACGGCCATAAATAACGATAAAGATACAGATATACAACGCCCACATGGTAATGCCAATAAAGAGGGATTGGAACCACAGTCCGAACAGCGGTCCCAAATCCATTTCCATCAGCCTCGGTTCCAGATCGGTCATAACTGAGGAAATGTCAATGGACGCATCCGAATTGATAATCCCTGCCGCCTGCGCCACCACGCTCTGCGCCATATCAAAGACGCCCATCACGATATTCCATGTGTTTGTGACAATGAGGATGGCGGCAGCTGATTTGAACACCCACTTGAAAATCATCCAGGTATCCACATCATGCAGGTTGTTCTTGTCTGCAATCATCTGGATCAGGTCTACGGTCATCACGATAGCCAGGATCACACCTGCAATCGGCACCATGATGGAGTTTGACAGATTCTCAATCATATTGAAAATACTGCCATTCCATCCCTGTGGGGTCTGTCCTACCTGTACGGATATATCCGCGACCTGTTGGTTTACACTGTCAAACATCCCCGAAAGGTTGCTCATAATACCGCCCACCAGCATTTCTTTCAGCCAATTCGTCAGGGCTTCAAGTAAGAAATCCATACGGTGTCAACCTCCTTTCCGCCGCCCCCGCAGAGCTGCGGGAGCGGCAAGGATTTCATGCAGGAACGCTTAGACAGAGAACAGCCCGGAGAGCAGAGGTACAAGAACCATACCAACAACGGCTACACCAGCACCGGCCATAAGCTGCTTCATGCCCTGAGATTTGGCGCCAGGGTTGTCGTTGCCGTAACCTTCCAACAGGTTGATGACACCCCAGATACCAAGACCAGCGCCCAGAGCGATAACGAGAGTCTGAAGAACGGTAATTGCCTGTTCAAAAAATGCCATAAATAATATTAGCCGGAATCATTTGAATGATTAGTTAGGTTTGTTTCATAAGCGCACAAAAGCCGGAACAATCTGCCCTCGATCTATGAGAGCCTGATTCCGGCTGTCCTCCTTTTTCATTATTTTTCTTGCGATTGTCCGCTTTGTACGCCAATGGCCTCAACAGAGGCAGTTGCGGCAAATAGATACGATCACTCCTTTCTCAGCGGAACCGTATTACACGCCCTCCGTGTCTACTTCATATACATCGCAGACCTCATCAGGCTTGAGTTTTAGTCTGGCAGACAAAAATGCTTCAATATCAAAGGTATTTCGCTTGTCTGCATCAGCTGTGTATTTGAAATTAGGGTGTCTGGTAATGTCATACTTGTCTGAAAGAAACGGACGCACACCGCGCAACTGCAAGATGCACTTGCCGCCATCCATAATTGCCAGCTCGTCCTGGCTCATCAGCTCTTTTCCCAATTTCTGATAGGTGAGCGAGTGGGAAGTCTCCCGTCCCCGGCTCTCTCCGGTGTTGTAAGTGTCTATGGTCTCCTTTCCCAGAACAGCCGCCAGCTCTTTCAGCGTTGTTGGTTCTTTGCCACCCAGGAAGATGGAAGTATCCATATTGCCGATGATGGTATCGGCATTATCTTTGTAAATTGCCTTGAGCTGGCTCTGTGCCTGCAACACCAGACAGGCAGAGATTTCACGGCTTCGGATGGTGGCCACCAGCTTTTCCAGCTTCGGAATCTGCCCGATGTTGGCACACTCATCAATCAGACAGCGCACATGAACCGGAAGCCTGCCGCCATACACATCGTCGGCCTTTTCACAAAGCAGGTTGAATAACTGGGTGTAGCACATGGAAATGAGAAAGTTAAAACTGTCATCCGTATCACTCATAATGAGGAACAGAGCCGTTTTTCTGTCTCCCAGCGTATCCAGTTCCAACTCATCGTAGGATGTAACCTCGCGCAGCTCCGCAATATCAAATACGGC
>NZ_JAOQJY010000048.1:0-2129 GCF_025567525.1 Gallintestinimicrobium propionicum
AAAACATCAGCGGATTTTTATTCAAAATGTTGGGGTTCATCATCATTCATCCTCCTTCTTTTTCAGTTCCTGGGGCTTGGTGGTCATAATGCGGTAAAGCTCGGTATTCTTCGGGAAGTGATCCACGAAAGGCAGGATTGTAGAGCCATAAAACAGCAGGCCCTCGCCCTCACCGGAGTGGGTCACATAAGATAATTGGTGTGTGGAAATACCCAGCTGCTTGGCGAGGATCTGACGGTCTCCGCCTGCCTGGTTGAGCATATACACGAAGTCGGAATTTTCAAAGATATTTTCCACCTCGCGGCTGCTCAAAAGGTCTTTGACATTCTGGGTGATACCTGTCGGAATACCGCCCCATTTTCTGAATCGCTTCCAGATTTCCACCGTATAGGCGGCGGTCTGCTCCTCCTTCAAAAGCAGGTGCATCTCGTCGATGTAGTAGCGGGTAGACTTGTGAGCGGCACGGTTGATGGTAACGCGGTTCCACACCTGATCCTGTACCACCAGCATACCGATTTTCTTGAGCTGCTTGCCCAGTTCCTTGATGTCATAGCAGACAATCCGGTTATCAATGTCCACATTGCTCTGATGATTGAACACATTCAAAGAACCCGTTACATAGATTTCCAATGCCGTTGCAATGTACTGAGCTTCTTTTTCTTCCTGCTCCCGCAGCAAGTTATAAAGGTCCTCCAAAATCGGCATATTCTCCGGCTTCGGGTCATTGAGATATTCGTTGTAAACCAACCGTACACAACGGTCAATAATGGTTTTCTGCACCGGCTGCAAGCCCTCCTTACCGCCCACGATCAGCTCACACAAGCTGAGGATAAAGTCAGACTTGAGTGACAGCGGGCTTTCATCATCCGAATAGTCCAGATTCAGATCCATCGGATTGATATAGTTGGTTGAAGTAGGTGAGATCTTGATGACCTGCCCATGCAGACGCTCAACAAGAGGTGCGTACTCCGCTTCCGGGTCACAGATAATGACATCATCACTGGTAAGCAAAAAGCAGTTGGCAATTTCTCGTTTTGCGCTGAAGGACTTACCGGAACCCGGCGTACCCAGAATCAGGCCGTTGGGGTTTTTCAGCAGCTTTCTGTCCACCATGATGAGGTTGTTGGACAGAGCATTGATGCCGTAGTACAGAGCTTCTTTCCCGTTCTGGAACAGTTCCTGCGTAGTAAAGGGCACAAAGATAGCTGTGGAACTGGTGGTCAGTCCTCGCTGAATCTCAATCTGATTGAGACCCAGAGGCAGACAGCTCATCAGCCCTTCTTCCTGCTGGAAGTCCAGCCTGGTCAGCTGACAGTTATACTTCTGGGCAATAGAGCCTGCCTGAAAGATGTTGTTGCCAAGCTGACGAGGATTGTCCGCTGTGTTCAGCACCAGAAAGGTCAAAAGGAACATTCTCTCGTTGCGGCTCTGCAAATCCTGCAAGAGTTTTTTCGCTTCACTGCCGTAGGTAGCAAGGTCAGATGGAATGATGTCCATGTCGTATCCGGCACGGACTGCTTTTTTCTGTTCCTCGATCTTGCTGCGGTCCAGGTCGGTAATCTTTCGCTTTACCGTTTTGATGGCTTTCACCTGATCCACCGACTGAATGTGCATACTCACAATGAGCGAGCTTTCCATATCCAGAAAATCAGCCAGCAAACGGTCATTCAGTTCCGGTGCGAGAATCTGCAAAAAAGAAACAGTCCCGTATTTCTTACCCATACGGAACTGCTTGCCGGTGCGGAACTCAAAGGAGCTTGGTGCAATAAAATCCTTTGTGGACAGACCGGAAGGAGCCAGCCAGTCCCATTCAAACTGAAACGGGAGTTGTTCATCCATGTGGAATACCGCATGAAGCTGAGAAAGCCTTTCTTTACCGTCCAGCGTTCTGGCAGCTACACCAAGACGCTTGAAGTTATTAAGTATATCGGTCTCAATACGCTCCAGACGGGGCTTGGCAGCTTTGATGCTGTCTGCGTCGATACCAAAAGTCAGGTATTTGGTCTTGATGAGACCGTTGTTACCTCTGGCCAGCTGATTTTGCAGCATTGTGGTGTATTCCTCGCGGATACTGTCAAAGGCATCCCTCTGGGGCGGGATGGAAATGGAGTTAGCAAAGGTCTCCTCCG
>NZ_JAOQJY010000048.1:2460-3121 GCF_025567525.1 Gallintestinimicrobium propionicum
GGACAGCTTTTTCTTTGTCTTTACCGGCTGCACAGTTTTTTCCTCGGTTTTTCCGAACATCCGATGCAGCCATTTTTTTATTGCGGTGAACAATGTCATACACCTCCTTATCGAGCATTTCCTGCCGCTTTAATACGGCATAAAAGTTGTTGGTCTGGTAAGGTCGCTGCTTTGGACGGATCACAGCTACTTTGAGAATGTTGCCCACGATCTTTTCCAGGGGCTGTCCATGCTTTTCGTACATAGCCAGCATAAAGAAGGGCAGCATAACCAGCATCATACACATAGCCGCTACACTGTTTCCGGTAGGTTTTCTGAGCAAAAAGAAAAGCGGTACGCCAATAAGCGCTCCGCCCGTGAAGCAGATAAGCTGCCGCTTGGTCAGATTGAACATGACCTTTGTTTTGACTTTTGTTAAGTCCTTGGGTACGGGTACATAAGCCAATGTGGAAACCTCCTTCCGTTTTAGTGCGCCTGAAAGACTGATTTGGCGAGACTGCCGGTTTTGAACAGCGTAAAACATAGCAGTACAGTGTAGCCCACGCAGCTCCAGATTGCCATGATGATGTCATCTTCCATAGCGATGTTCTGCACCAGCACAGCATAAATTGCCACGCAGACGATAATGAGAAACGCCTGAAAGCCCAGTGCCAGCAGGGAT
>NZ_JAOQJY010000049.1:0-2319 GCF_025567525.1 Gallintestinimicrobium propionicum
TGCCGATACCATCATCGGCAATATGGATACTTCCATCTTCCTGGGTGGCAAAGAGCCAACAACGCTGAAAGAGCTGGCGGCTGTTCTGGGAAAGGAGACCATAGACACTTACAACACCGGAGAGAGCCGGGGACGGGAGACTTCCCACTCGCTCAACTATCAGAAATTGGGAAAAGAGCTGATGAGCCAGGACGAGCTGGCAGTTATGGATGGCGGCAAGTGCATCTTGCAGTTGCGCGGTGTGCGTCCGTTTCTTTCAGACAAGTATGACATTACCAGACACCCTAATTTCAAATACACAGCTGATGCAGACAAGCGAAATACCTTTGATATTGAAGCATTTTTGTCTGCCAGACTAAAACTCAAGCCTGATGAGGTCTGCGATGTATATGAAGTAGACACGGAGGGCGTGTAATACGGTTCCGCTGAGAAAGGAGTGATCGTATCTATTTGCCGCAACTGCCTCTGTTGAGGCCATTGGCGTACAAAGCGGACAATCGCAAGAAAAATAATGAAAAAGGAGGACAGCCGGAATCATGCCCCCGGAAACCGGGCGGCAGATTGTTCCGGCTTTTGTGCGCTTATGAAACAAACCTAACTAATCATTCAAATGATTCCGGCTAATATTATTTATGGCATTTTTTGAACAGGCAATTACCGTTCTTCAGACTCTCGTTATCGCTCTGGGCGCTGGTCTTGGTATCTGGGGTGTCATCAACCTGTTGGAAGGTTACGGCAACGACAACCCTGGCGCAAATGCTCATGTGCGGTAAAGTAATAAAAAGATTTAGGTAGCCGCCTTAACTATTCCTAAATAAGATAATATGCACAGTATTTTCTCGTAAATAGAAAATAAATTATTTCATTTTACCAATTATTATGTTAAAATGACAATGTAACAAAGAGCTATGTATTTTTAAGGAAAGGGAGGAACTTATGAATTTAAGAAAATCTATTTTAGCACTTTCAGTAGTAGCTGGAATTGTAGCTGCTCCAATGACTGTATTTGCCGCTCATACTCATAGTTGGGGTTCTCCCCAGTACTATGGATATGAAGATGAAATGCCTGGTATATATGATGACTGGGATAAATGTGCGACACGTCATGTATATAATTACAAACAATGTTTAATTTGTGGAGAAGTAAGCATTTATGAAGTTGAGACGATTGAAATGTCTCACAAATGGGTGAATGGTGCATGTGTATATTGCAACAAAGGTTACGCGAAAGAGATAAATTAACATAGTATCATTACCGGCAAGTTTATAATCAAGAAATAGAAAGCATTGAGAATATTTCAAAATTTCTTGAAAGTACTCTCAGTGCTTTCTTTGATAATATGAAAGGAGAAATAAATGCAAAAAAAACAACTTTCTGTATTAGTACTAATTATTTTATGCTTTTTATTAGGATGTAACAGAGAAACACCAAAAGATGAATCTCAACAAAATTATGAAGATGAATCTAATATTTCTAAAACAAATGGAGAAGAACTTGTAAATATAAACAGTGAATTGTTAGGTTCGACTCCTTTTGATATCCAAATCGATAAAACAGCATTGCAGACTAGAAAAGAAACAGAAACAGAAGTTACAATAAAGACAAATTTAACAGACTGGGGTTATACTGTTTCTTCTGAAAAAGGGAAAATATCTGATATAAATAAAAATTCATTCATATATATAGCACCTAAAGATGAGAGGGATGATACTATAAAAATACAATTATCGGACTATGAAAATGGCATATCATATGAATATACAATTCCACTTATTTTTGCGGGAAACAATGAACATTCTTTAGATAAATTCAAGGAAAATCTTTCAAGATTACCTAATAGTTAGTAAAGAGTCGATAGACTAAAGTACCACCATCCTCTTTTATTTCAACTGAATATCCATCCCGCCGCACCGCAGCGGCACATGAAGCAGTAAATCCGAAAAAGATTTGCTGCTTTTTTTGCGTCCATTTTTGGCAAATTTCCAAAAGTTCCGTATTAGACAGTGAAACCAAAAAAGGCTGCCATTTTTTTCAGACAGCGGGCAAAACGCAGCTTCCGAAACGCCTTATTGTCGGGAAAGACCGAGCCGCCGGAAAAGTTCTTGCCGGAAAGTCCGTCCATTCTGCTCTTTTGTGGTTTGTAGGGAGTAAGGGAAAAACGCCAGCCCGCAGCCTTTTATAAAAAAAGCTGGTTATAGATTTTCTGAAAAAGTGGCAGTAGCAAGTGAACGGCAGGCCGGCAGTTTCTTAGAGCAAGATTCTACCGAGGTGCCAAAATTCGCTTATCGCTCATTTTGCCCCTGCGGGAATCTTGTTGG
>NZ_JAOQJY010000005.1:0-196888 GCF_025567525.1 Gallintestinimicrobium propionicum
TGATTATTCCGGGGATCTCTGAGCCACCTGTCCGGACTTTGAGAGCCACCATTCCGGAGAATGAGCGCCATATATTCCGGTAATTCAGAGCCGCCTTATTGGGCTCTATTACATATATTTCCTTTATACTGTAAATACACACCTTTGGTGTGAATACAGATAAAGGAGGTCGTAAGTTATGACCAAGTATCGTGAAATCCTACGCTTGAAAAGCTTAGGATTCAGTGAGAGGAACATCGCACAGAGTTGCGGTGTATCCAGAAACACAGTCGCTAAGGTTTTGAAAAAGGCAGCGGAAATCAATCTTTCATGGCCGCTGGATTTCGACATGACCGACAGCGCACTGGAGGAGCTGATGTTTCCTAAGGATAAGTCGGCAACGAATAAACGCATGCCAAACTTTGACTACATCCGCAAAGAACTTCTGCGGAACGGCGTAAACAAAAAGCTTCTCTGGGTAGAATACTGCGAGGAGTGCCGCATGAGCAGCGAAGAGCCTCTAATGTATTCTCAATTCTGCTACTACATCCAGAAGGATGAAGAAAAACGCAGGGCTACCATGCATATCCCCAGAAAACCAGGTGAACAGATTGAAGTTGACTGGGCCGGTGATCCTGCCCACATCATTGATCCGGACACCGGGGAAATCACGGATGCATGGATATTTGTAGGTGTATTAACTTACAGTCAGTATGCTTTTGTAAAAGCATATATGAATGAGAAAACCGACAGCTGGATCAAAGCTCATGTCCAGATGTTTGATTTCTTTGGCGGTGTCACACCTATGCTCGTTTCTGATAACTGTACAACCGCAGTGAATCATAAAAAGAGTGACTGGTACAACACTGCCTTAAACACAACTTATCATGAGATGGCAGAACATTATAATCTTGCCATCCTTCCGGCCAGAGTCCGGAAACCTAAGGATAAACCGAATGTAGAGGGATCAGTAGGAAAGATATCCACATGGATAACAGCAGCCCTTCGCAATGAGCAGTTTTTCTCTCTTGCAGAATTGAATGCTTCAATCCGTGAAAAACTGGATGCCTACAATGCCCGTAAATTCCAGAAAAAGGAATGTAGCAGACTCAGTTTATTTCTTGGGGAAGAAATGCCATTACTGGCGCCGTTGCCTGCTACACCTTTTGAACTGGCTGAGTGGAAACAAGCCACCGTCCAGTTTAACTATCACATCGCAGTAGACAGAATGTTCTACTCCGTGCCTTATCAGTATATCAAAAATAAGGTTGATGTGCGTATAACAGATACAACGGTTGAAATATTTTATAATCACAATCGTATTGCCTCTCACAGACGGCTCTATGGAAGAAGCGGTCAGTATTCTACAGTGACAGAACATATGCCACCGGAACACCAGAAATATCTGGAATGGAACGGTGAACGGTTCCGTAAGTGGGCTGATTCGATTGGAATTAACACAAGTAAGGTTGTCGATGCAATACTTACCTCCGGCAGGATTGAACAGCAATCCTACAGAAGCTGCATGGGATTATTGAAACTGGCAGAAAAACATTCGCCAGAAAAACTGGAACAGGTCTGCGCCACGGCGCTCTCTTATTCCGGTAAACCCAGCTATAAAAGTATCAAAAATCTATTGGCCGCAACAAAGGATGAACCTGATACCGGATCAGAATCATCTCAGGCAGTAAAACCACACGGCATAACCAGAGGAGCCAGATACTATGGAGGTAAACAAGCATGACAAATCAAAGTACAATCGATAAACTTATTGAAATGCGTCTGACTGCTATGGCAGATGCATTCCGCATCCAGATAGATGATCCTGCAATGAAGGAAGTTCCATTCGAAGATCGGTTCGGCATGCTTGTTGATGTCGAATACAGCAACCGTAAAAACAATCGTCTGAAAAGACTGATCCGTCAGGCTGAGTTTGAACAGCCAGATGCCAGCATCGCAGCGATCGATTACCATTCTGGACGAAAGCTGAACAAAGCACTGATCAACCGTCTGGCAACCTGTGAATACATTACAGAATACCGGAACATCTTTATTACTGGAGCAACTGGGAGTGGTAAAACTTATATGGCCTGTGCTTTTGGTATGGAAGCATGCAAGCGCTATTACTCAGTACGGTATGTACGACTTCCCGATCTATTATTGGACTTACAGACTGCCAGGGACAATGGGACTTTCGCAACTGTCCTGAAGAAATATATCAAGCCAATAGTATTGATCATTGATGAGTGGCTGCTTCTTAAACTGACAGAAGCTGAAGCCGGAAATCTTTTTGAACTGATACATAAAAGACGTAAAAAATCTTCAACTATCTTTTGTTCTCAGTTCCGTGAAAGTGAATGGTACCAGCAAATCTGTGATGGTGAAAGTACTCTTGCCGATGCTATCATGGATCGTATATCGTATGATTCCTATAAGATCGATATTGAAAGTGTTGACCCGTCTAAAGACCTCTCTATGAGAGAAATATATGGACTGGATCCAGCAATGGCAAAGTAAACTTAATAAACAAAATGAGGTGGCTCCGTTAGTCCGGACAGGTGGCTCTCGCCACACCGGACTGGCGGCTCTGCCGCACCGTAATATTCATAAGGGAAAACTCTCATTCTATTGCCGGATGCTTGGCGTCAGCCGCCAGGGTTTCTACAAATATCTTGCTATTAAAGATCGCCCTTGGAAATATCAGGATCTTGCTGATGCCATGAGAGTGATCCATGCTGAGGATGAATGCAATGATACCTATGGACGTATTCGCATGTACCAAGCACTGCTCCTTAAGAATCCGACGGGAATCAAGATCCCCAGTGAACGAACCGTTTACAGGGTTATGGATGAAATAGGACTTGTCCATCGGCCAAAGCGCAAGCCAAATGGCATTACCAAGGCTGATCGGGAAGCACGTAAGTCAGATGATCTTCTGAAGAGAGAGTTCAAGGCTGATAAGCCACTTGAAAAATGCGTAACTGATATCACAGAAATCAAGGCAAAAGATGGAAAACTGTATGTTTCAGCCATCTTCGACTGCTTTGATTCCAGCGTTCTGGGACTGGCAATGGAAACAAACATGAAGGCAACTCTGTGTGAGCATACACTGGATAATGCCTATCTGGCGCATCCTGATCTGCGAGGTGCCATTGTGCACTCCGACAGAGGAAGACAATATACCAGTGAAACCTACCGTCAGGCGCTTTCTAAATATGGCATTATACAAAGCATGAACAGTGATGGTGGCAGGTGCCACGATAATGCTCGATGTGAAAGCATGTGGGCCAGAATGAAAAGCGAGCTTCTCTATGACCGCTACAATACGGAAAGCCTGACCACGGATGAGCTGAGAGTTCTTATTTGGAGATATTTCATCAGTTACTGGAACAACAGGAGGATCTGCTCTGCCAACGGTGGGCTTCCTCCTATGATTAAGCGTCAGAGATACTACCAATCTCTGGGCCTGGCTGCATAGGAAATGATATCTTTGAGATAAATGTGTCAACCAATATTGACAATATCAGAAGCTACTCATCACGGCCGGTGTGTATGAGTCGGATGTGGCGGAGAAGGTGCAGTGCACTTTTGAAAAGTACCGGGAAACACAAGACTATAAAACCGCATTGCTATCAACCGCAGCAGCCCTTGACCTTTCCAAAGCATCCATTACCTCGTACCTGCCTTATAAAAAAGGCGTGTACTTTCCAGGTACAGAAAAAGAGAAGATTAGTGTTGGAGCAGAGCGACAGCGGAGATACAGAGCAATGAAGCGATGGAGGGCTGATCCGACAGAAGAAAACTTCTGGAGTGTAGTTGTGGCCTATGCTGGGGTAAAATTTAAAACCTATTCCGGCTTGCCGTTTTCTTATGAGGTACGCAAAGGTAAGAACGGCGAATACACAAAGGAGCTCTGGATCGACCGCAGAAAGAACGACAAAAGTCTGGCATGGAGCTCGGTGCTGCTGGCACTGGGAAATAGGAAAGAGAAAGTAGTGGATAGGCCAAAGGCTCTGGGGGATATCCGAGGCGTAACTTACATATTCGGAATGTTCTACCGGTTCGGCCTGATCGATGTGCCGGACGAAGTGCAGGAGAAGATGAAGCATCCGAAGCAAAAGACTGATAAGCAATGAAAAATTTAAGGTGACCGGAGCCCGCCGTGAGCACAGTGGCAGTACGTGGACTTGTTGACTTGCTATTTGACCTGCTAAATGGTAAAATCAATGCACAATGGGTGAGTTGTAGCCTTTTATAAGAGACAGCTCCAGAAAGGAGTTTGAACTGCATGGGAAGATTTGTTAATCCAGATAACAGTGCATTTCAAGTTGCTCTGAATTCCAGAATATACGTGGATAAGACCGGACTGATCAATTTTACCAATAGCGTTCTTGATACGATGGATGGCTATCAGGTCTATAATCCCAAAGCAGTTGTTAGCCTGATGACAAAAGGAAAGTTCAGAAGTTATTGGTCGGAAACTGGCTCGTATGAGGTTGTGGTTCCGTTGATTTGTATGAATTTTGACGGATTGAAAACGGCTATTATTGAGATGCTATCTGGTGCAGAGGTCGAGGTCAACACAGCAAGCTTTAAGAATGATCCAGCGAAAATTCAGAACAGGGATGACGTTATAACTTATCTGATTCATCTGGGCTATCTTGGATACAACGAAGAAAATGGAACAGCCTTTGTGCCAAATGAGAAAATTCGCCAGGAGTTGAGCACGGCGGTACGAAATAGCCATTGGAATGAGATGATTACATTCCAGCAGGAATCCAGAAAACTGCTTATGGCGACAAGGAATACGGAGGCAGAATCTCACGCAGTGTTAGTCAGATGGAGAAAGACGAGCAGAATGGCGCGAACCCGGAAGTGATCGGTGCATACATTGCGAAAATCGCAGAGAAGAAGTGCAAGCCGATTTGTGTGGCAGGAGCGCAGTACAAGTTCCTTAGCCTGCTCTGCAAGCTGCTGCCCTGCGGTATTCGAGGAAAAATCGTTGGAGCGATATACGCGAAATAGCACCACGGTTGGATATACTGTATGGGAACATGGAAATCAAAAAACAGACACAAGTATTTGTTACAGTGTCATATTATTTCGTATGCAAGTTTGGAAAGAACATACTTTTTGGACGGATATTTTGCCTGTAGTGTAGGAAACGTTTCAGAAGAAATGCTAAGAAAATGCGGGAAAAATATAAAAACTATTGCAATTTTTCTGAGTTCTGAATATACTATGCGTAACAGAGTTGCCCGAAGTCTTTTGGACATTGGGGACCAAGCTGAGTCGTGTGCTCAGCTTTTTTACGTTAAGGAGAGATTTTATGGATTTAAAAACATTGGTGCCTGACCCTGAAAAAAACAATATAAGCGAAGATCAGACAACAGCGGGGACTTTCGTGGGAAATATGGATTGAGAAACGTGTGTAAACTGGTTATAATAAAACTGAGAAGTAAAATTATAATATGATTAGCAGAAAACGAGGTGACGATATCTACATTGGGGTCAGACCTCAGAAAGAAATTAGAAAAAAACAGGACGCAGGAGGTGGAGGAATGCCAGTACCCAAAAAGACGGAATATACTTTGGAAGATATCTATGCACTGCCGGATGGACAGCGTGCAGAACTGATAAGTGGTCAGCTTTACAGGATGGCTCCGCCGAGTACACGACATCAGAGACTTGTTAATTTCCTGACAACTGAGATCAACCTTTATATAAGAAAGAAACAGGGAAGATGCGAAGTGCTGCCTGCGCCGTTTGCAGTATTTTTAGAGGACGCAGACGGGAACGAAAATCTTGTGGAACCTGATATATCGGTGATCGGCGACCCAGAGAAGATTGACGAAAAGGGATGTCATGGCGCGCCGGATTGGGTTATCGAGATCGTGTCACCGTCTAGCAAGTCAATAGACTACGGCAGGAAGCAGGCATTATATCTTTTAAGTGGCGTGAGAGAATATTGGATCGTTGACCCAATACGGGAATCCGCTGTGATTTATCGCGCGGCAGAAGATTGGATACCGATGTTTTACAGGTTCGGAGATAGTCTGAAAGCTGGCATTTATGAGGATTTGGAAATTGTGATAGAGTAATATCAGAAGGGCAAAAAATTAGATCGCGAAGGACAGAACCTGTGTTTCATGACGCATTGGTGTCTTTCGCAGAAAGAAGGGGTATATTTATGGAAATACATGAATTACAGCAATTGCTGTCAGAAATGTCATTACAGGAAAAAATAGGACAGATGGTGCAGCTCACTGGTGTATACTTCGATAAAGAGGCGGTACTCACAGGTGTTGTTGGGGAACAGTTACCACCGGAATGGATTGTTCAATATGCCGGTTCAGTGCTTGGAGTGATTGGAAAAGATAAAATTTATGATATCCAGAGCAGATATATGGAACAGCATCCCCATCATATTCCGCTTATCTTTATGGCAGATGTTATCCATGGATGTCGGACAATTTATCCGATTCCATTGGGGCAGGCGTGCTCCTTTCATCCGGAACTGGTATCTGAGGCGGCTTCTATAGCTGCCTCGGAGGCATCTTCAGAAGGGCTCAGGGCAACATTTTCTCCTATGATTGATGTTTCAAGAGATCCAAGATGGGGAAGGATAATGGAATCCTTTGGAGAAGATCCATATGTAAACGGAATCATGGGAAAAGCAATGGTAGATGGCTATCAGCAGAAATCTGATACCAAAATAGCGGCATGCCTAAAGCATTTTGCAGGTTATGGGGCAGTGAATGCGGGAAGGGATTATAATGATGTTGAAATATCCCAGCGGACATTTCTGGAACAGTATGTAAAACCTTTTCGTATGGCACTAAAAGCAAAGCCAGCTATGGTCATGACAGCTTTTAATGCGATTGACCGTAAACCGATAAGCGGAAATAAGGAACTTCTTAAAGGGCTTCTGCGGGATAAGGAAGGATTTGAGGGAACTGTAATTTCAGATTGGGGCTCCATAGGCCAGCTGGAAGAACAGGGAGTGGCAGCAGATATGGAAGAAGCTGCAATCCAGGCTTCAGAAGCCGGTGTAGACATTGATATGATGAGTCCGGCTTATATGATGTATCTTGAAAAGCTGGTAGAAAGTGGCAAAATCCCGGAAGCGCTTGTTGATGAAAGTGCATTCAGGGTCCTGATGATGAAAAATCAGCTGGGGCTTTTTGAAAATCCGTTTGCCGGTCTTGGAAAGAGTGGAAAACTGACTCAGCATAACCGGGAAAAGGCATATCAGATGGCTGGCGAAAGCTGTGTCCTTTTGAAAAATGAAAAAAAGATACTTCCATTAAACGTAAAAAAGAAAGTTATCTGGGCAGGGCCTTATACAGCGTCAAGAGAATTCTTAAGCCGCTGGTCAATTTTTGGAGAACATGAGTCAGTTGAAACAATAGAAGCTGTTTTACAAAAAAAGCAGATAGAAGCAGAATGTATTACAGGATGCAATATTCTTTCTGATGCAGAGTGTAAGGTGTGGCAGGTGGAACAGGAATTGTCTGACAAGCCAAGGGATGAGCAGTGGCTGGAAACGATAACCCAGGAAGATACGGTTGTATGTGTACTGGGTGAACATGAATCCCAGTCAGGAGAGGCTGCCAGCAGGGCGTTCCTGACTTTGCCGGAAGAGCAGCAGGTGTTATTTGAAAAAATAGCAGAACGTACAAGGAATATCGTGACTGTGGTAATTGCAGGAAGACCATTGGATCTGCGGAGGATATCAGAAAAATCCAAGGCTGTCATTATGGCATGGAGACCAGGAACTATGGGAGCTGAAGCAATCGTAGATATTGTGTATGGCAGAATAAATCCTTCCGGCAAATTATCTGTAAGTATTCCATGGTGTGTGGGACAGGTGCCCATAAGCTACTGGGATGTAAAAACCGGACATATATTTACAGAAGATAATTCAGAAAACCGTTTCACCAGCAGATATATGGATATCCCGAATACGCCGTTATATCCATTCGGTTATGGATTGTCTTATACAGAGTTTGATATTTCGGACATTGATGTGCAGATAGGACAGGATAAAAAAGTACATGTACATTGTAATGTGTGCAATACAGGGAATGTTGCGGGGGCAGAAGTAGTCCAGTGTTATTATGAAACATTATATGCATCTGTAGTACGTCCGAAGAAAGAGCTTATCCGTTTCCGGAAGGTTTTCCTGGAGCCGGGGGAGAAGAAGGATGTAGATTTCTTTATTGACCAGGAAGAATTCTCATATTATGGCAAAAACATGGAAACCGTCAGCAGCGGAATGAAACTGCGTATCAGTGTTGGAAACAGTAGTGACCACCTTGTTTCTGAGAACATTAGGATCTAACCAAGCTTTTTGCTCAAACCGGCCAGGCTTTCGGCGAAGTGTTACGATAAGCACTCATTAAAAATCTCCATTGGTTTTGTCAGCCAATGGAGATTTTTTCAGTTCTGTCTGTCTTTTATTTCTTTATACTCTTTTTCAATGCCTGAAATTAATGTTTTCATTGTATACTCCAGGATTTCGTTACCGAATGCCGCAGAAGAATCTCTGACAGGGTGGCGTCCTGCGATTCCAATCAGATTGCTTTCATCTTCTTTTACCTGTCCAAAGTCAACCAGATCCGGGCGCACAGCCATAACGATAGAAGTCTCATTCGCTCCGGCATGGTCATTCTGATATTTTAACTTCTCATCTTCCGCATATGTCCAGGCCGTAAAAATACGCAGACCATATTTTTCTTCTGCTTCTTTTGTTAGTTCCTGAAATGCATGGATTGACGGTCCATGTCCATGTCCGACGACAATACGCACTCCTGCTCTGGAAAGCTGGGCAAAAATACTGCGCAGATAGTCCTGAAACAGTTCTTTTTCCAGCCAGTAAGCACTGCCTTTCAGCTGCTGGACGTAATAGGTATGCAGTGCGCCCTCGGTATTGATATCCATTCCATAAAATGACTTTTCATGGTCATGAAATACACGGTCAGGACCCATAAAGAGTATTGGAAGTACCACACCGCCAACTTTTTCCGCTACCCGGACAAACAGTTCTTTTGACTGGATTCCATCGGCTCCAAGAGGCATATGCGGACCATGCCATTCTAATGTACCAAGAGGCAGATATGCAACCGGCATCTCTTGCATTCTCTGGACAAATTCTTCTGGAAGCAACTCTTCGTATAATACTTTTTTCATAGCTGGTCTCCTTTCAAATTGTACGATCGTCACACTTGTATATTAAGTATAACGACCATAGTTAATCTATTCAAGAGATAAAGCGTAAGTTGAAAAAATCCGGTTATTCTTGTAGTAACCAATCGGCTATATCGTGAATTTCGATTCCTTCATAGCTATATAGGGGATGTTTGGTTCTGGCAATAATCATTTTCGGATAAGCATCTCGAATCTGAAGCAGAGGAGAGCATTCTCTCTCAAATGTTTCCTGCCCGGAAATGTTGTCGCTGACCTGAATATAAAACTTCTCGCTGCCTCTCTGAGCAACAAAATCGATTTCCTTTTGATAGAGCTTGCCGACATAAACATCATATCCACGGCGAAGAAGCTCGATGCAAACGATGTTTTCATATACTCTGCCATAATCCATATTTCTGCTTCCCAGTATTGCATATCGAATACCGCTGTCACACAAATAGAACTTTTCAGAGCTTTCAAGGTATTTCTTACCTCGGATGTCGTATCTCTTAATATCATAAAATACAAAAGCATTGCACAAATACTTAATGTACTTGCCGACGGTTACATGATTGGTTGGAGTCTCATTTGCTGTCAGTAGCTGACTGATCTTATTAGGAGAAGTCAGATTGCTGATATTATCCATAAGGAACTCGCTCAGACGCTGCAAAACCAAAGTGTCTGGCAGAGCATATTTCTGTACTAAGTCCCTTGTAACAATGGTTTCGTAGACTTCCTTTATATAGTTTGTTCTGTCGTTTTCGGTTCTATAAGCATAGGAACCTGCTAAACCGCCCTTGATAGCGTACTCATCAAAGAGCTTATCTTTGTCACTAATATCATCATAATATTGGCAATATTCCTGGAAGCTGAAAGGAAACACATGAATTTCAATATAGCGTCCGGTAAACAGAGTTGCCAGATCCGCACTCAACAGGAAAGCATTAGAGCCTGTTACATAGATGTCGTATTTCCCCTTAGAGTACAGGCTGTTGATTGCCAGCTCAAACTTGGGACACATCTGAACCTCGTCTACAAACAGGTAGTTCGTTTTGCCTTCCTGATAATGTTCTTCCACATAGGCGTGTAAGGCATGGTATTCCTTGATTTCTTCATACGCTAAATCCATGAAGTCAATGAAAATAATATTGATGTTTTCAAAGTTGCTTTTCAGATACGCAATATACGCCTGCATCAGTTTGGACTTACCAGATCGACGAATACCTGTGATGATCTTGATGTCAGGAGTGCCATTCAGTTCAATGATTCTATCGAGATATTTTGCTCTCGTGATTGTTTTCATATAGTTGCCCACTTTCAAAAATTGAAATTTTTTTATTTTTCGAAACCACCTCGTTGTACTTAGTATACTGGCAGATAATAGGATATGCAAGATGTCGCTTTCAAAAACACAATTTTTTTTATTTTTTGAAAGTGGAAACTGCGAAAGAAGAAGCAATTGAAGCTACAGGCACTAATTCCTAAGCGGTCTATGCCTGATCATTTATAATACCTTGGAACCGTTCGCAGTCAGTTTAAAGGTCATTCCAAGGACATCTGCTGCCCCACGGCACATCATCATCCGTCCAAGGAAGATTTCAAAATATTCATACATGGTACAAATTTTGGTGTCAATCTGCAGATTCAGGGCAATTACATGCTTCTCAGTATCCACCTTCAGCTTCGCATCAATAACAGCATAGTTCACCCGGTCATGCTTGTCAAAGGTTGCTTCATTCTTCTCACGGACTCTGCTGCGGCGTACATCTGTCTTATCTGCAATAATTAATGCCGCTGAGACCGGATCAGTCGCCCCGCCTGTCGATTCATCGTGGTGTCCGATCGCTGAAACGACCGTAATCCGGTCCTCCATATCCATATCGGTTTTTTTTAAAATATCATTGGCAAGCAATGCCCCGTACTCTGCGTGATGTGTCCGGTTAATTGCATTTCCGATATCATGCATCCAACCGGCAATCTTTACAAGCTCAATGTCCTTCTCCGGATAATCCAACTTTTTCAGGATATAGGCGGCACGGTCCGCCACCATGGCTGCATGAGCCTTGGAATGATCCGTATACCCCATCGCTCCAAGATTATCATTTCCCTTGCGGATCAGGGCCAGTACTTCTTTATTTTTCCTTATTTTCTGTTCAATCATAATTTTCCTCTTTTCTGTCTACCCTTTATAGTAGACAGATCTGCGAGGAAGTAAAAGAATAGTTGCGTATAAACTTTGTAAGTGTTGTGTAAGGTGACATTTTTTCATAGGAATTGCTTCTAAGTCTATGTCGTTCCCCCCTTGGCCATAAATCGTGGATATACGGATGTTCACGGTAGAAAATTTTCACATCCGATGCGTTTCTGAAAACGGAAAATATCGAGACGAACAATAAAATGCACGCTCTGTGAGCATTCTATTGTCATGAATAAAAGTTTCCGAAATGGGAAAATAATTTGATATTCTACGTGTAATATGCCATACTGAGAAAAAAGGAAGGTGCTAGTGTGAAAAATAAGCGTGATCGCTTATTTTTCACACAGCTATTTGTGCCGCAGGCGTCACAAAGTAGCTATTGATCGCACGCGATTCCTTCGGCGCAAAGCGCCTGCGGAATGGAGATTAGAATGGATAAAAAAACGACGCTGGAAATGATTGCAGCAATTTCAAATGCAAACGGTACATCTGGTTTCGAAGATGAAGTGGTAGCGGCGATTCGTCCTTATGCAGAAGGACTTGGAGAAATTACAGAAGATTGTATGCGCAACCTGTATATCCGCCGCAAAGAAAATAATGACAAGCGTCCGGTTGTTCAGCTTGACGCACATAGTGACGAGGTTGGTTTTATGGTGCAGGCAATCTGCCCGAACGGAACACTTCGCATTATTCAGATCGGAGGTTGGGTTAACCACAATATTCCGGCACATAAAGTCTGGGTTCGCAACCGATTCGGAGAATATATTCCGGGGATTACTGCCAGCAAGCCTCCGCATTTCATGACAGAACAGGAGCGTAAAGCTCCTTTGGATATGAAAGATATCACGGTGGATGTTGGAGCTGTTTCGAAAGAAGAGGCAATTGAAAAGTTCGGTATTCGTATCGGGGAACCGGTAGTGCCGGATGTGACCTTTACATATTCAGAAACCACAGATCTGATGGTAGGCAAGAGTTTTGACTGCCGTTTGGGATGCGCAGCGATTCTTAAGACGATGCATAACCTGGCTGGTCAGGAGCTGAATGTTGATATTGTTGGTGCTTGTGCAGCACAGGAAGAAGTTGGTGTGCGTGGTGCCACCGTGACGGCACAGGTAATTAAACCGGATATCGCAATTGTTTTTGAGGGATGCCCGGCAGATGATACCTGCGTTGAACCGTATATGGTTCAGACTGCTATCAAGCGTGGACCGATGCTGCGTCACATAGATGCCCGTATGATTACCAATCCGCGTTATCAAAGATATGCGCTGGATTTGGCAGAAAAACTTGGTATTCCGGTTCAGGATGCAGTTCGCAGTGCTGGTGCAACCAATGGTGCAGCGATACATTTGACTGAAAAAGCGGTTCCGGTTATCGTTATCGGAGTTCCGGTTCGCTATGCACATACACATTACGGAATTTCAGCGTATGCCGATTTTGATAACGCTGTTAAGCTGGCATGTGAAATTCTCAAAAGACTTGACGAAGAGCAGATTAAGAGTTTCTAACCTGTGCTGGTGCCTGACCCTGGGGAAAAAGGATGCCATAGAGGAGATGAAACAGACGCTGGGGTATAAAACGGCAGAGGACAGGTTGGAAATAGCAGCGGTTAGTGGGATTTTCTCTAAATTGCCCATTCTTTACTTTCCCCTTCTCCGCTATTATTTTTCTTCAAAAGCCCTTTCGCAGTCTTATTCCTTGCAAGTACGGCAATCGGCGTGATTACCAGATACAGAACGGTCAAAATCACAAAAAAACCTATATCCGCATCCAAAAACACATAAAGGATATTAAAGCCAAAGTGCAGCAATACCGAATAGAGCAGGTTATTATGCCGTTCCAGAAAAATATTCATCAGTACGGTAATGGATGTAATCACAACTATGTTAGAAATGACATAGGGAATTGCCCTCCAGTCAGTAAACTCAGAGTCTACCACCCAAAGCAAAGTATGCCAGAAGCACCATACCAAGCCCTGACAGACAGAGGATTTCAAAAAGCCGTACTTTTTATTAAATTCCTCCCGCATAAAACCACGCCATCCCAATTCTTCCCCTGTCGGTCCCGAAGTCAGGGAGAGGAAAATACTAAGCGGCAATGCTGTCGTTCCCAAATTGATGTAGGATAACATCGGCTTTCCCGTCATAATGGAATAGAGGAACAGTGATAACACGCTGATGACAAAAGTGAGGGCAAAGGAGGACAGCAACGGAAACAGCTTTACTTTCCCGGAAAAGCACCGCTTCACAAAAGCCATCCTTGTTTCATTTGGTCTGAACTGTTTCCATCCAATCAAAAGCAGATAGGTTGGCGACCACGCGATAATGTTTCGGACAATCCACATGATGACAGGCGGTGCATGGAAAATAAGGCTTGCCGAACCTGCCACAAAAATAATAAGCATCCAAACGAGAATATAGGAGCTGATGATATATTTCTTCAGATAATTTGTTTTCATCTCATTAGCTCCTTTCCCTGTCCGTACTAATGACAAGCTCGCTCTTGATACCGTTCAGTTCAATAATGTTCTCCGCATCGGGCGTATCAAACCGTTCCGTCTGCCGTCCGTCTTTCTCATAAGATATGCTTGTTCCGATGCCCTTTGTAACGGCTGTAAACACGGTATCCTTTGGAATATAAATTTTTGAGGTTGCGGATACTTGGTTAATGTCCACCTCGCCATTTAAGGAGTGGCAGACCACTTCCATATCAAGATTACAATTGATTTCTACCGTGCCGGAAACATCCTCCAAAACAATATGCGGTGTCTTTATATCAAGCTCTACGCTCTCACATTCCAAAGAACGGATTTCAACGGTTTCAGCGTTGACGGCACACTCGATTTTCCCGATATAGGGAGTGGGAATTTGAACAAATATGCTGACATCTTCCTTTGCTGTTGCCTCAGATACGCCGTTTCTACGGTTTACATCAACATCAATTCTTTTTCTGATGTCATCAATTTTGACTTTGAAATCACTTTGGAGCGTGGAAAGAGTATTCGATGCCAGACGGACACGGATTTTCTCGCTTCCACAACCTGTCAATACAAATTGCTTTGCTCCTCCAAACTTCATATCGAAGCGTTTAGGCTCGTCAATATCATACTCGGTGATGCTTTCAAACAGATAATCAGTAGGCTTTTTTGCTCCATTTTCATTGGAAAGCAATTCATCAATAGAAATATCAAACAGCGCCGAGATTGCAATAACATTCTCAATATCGGGGATGCCTGCGTCTGTTTCCCATTTCGTAACAGCTTGCCTTGAAACACCGAGCTTTTCTGCTAACTGCTCCTGCGACATTCCTGCCTGCTTGCGTAGGAATTTTAGTTTTTCTGCAAGTGTCATACCTGTGACCTCCTTGTTTATTCATAAAATTTTTGACGGATTCACTTGATATGAAGCAGCTCCGCCATTCTCGTTGGCAGATTTAAGTATAGGAAAACGGGCGTGGCATTACAAGCAAGCAGGGATTACATTTCGGTTTTTTATGCTACTTTGCGTAGCATTTTGTCTTTGCATTGGCTTTTTGCTTCCTGGCTGTGACCACAGCATTTGTAGCAAGGGAGTGCCGTTGCGTGCTCTTTCATCAGAACAGCTCCGCGATTTCCGCGATTTTCTCGCAGTTTTCCGGCAGCGAACCGCTTATTTTCGGTGACTGGCGCGTTGCCACGTAACGGCTTGCAATTCCGGCAGAGGCTGCACCGTGGCAGTCAGCAATGTCGTCATTTCCTGTCATCAGGCATTCTGACGGGTTGAGGTGATACTGCTTCAGCAGCATCTCATAAAATGCCGAATCCGGTTTTTTCACACCGGCATCTGACGAGAGCAGGATTCCGTCAAAGTATTTCGTCAGGCCGAGCAGGGAAATTTCCGGTGCGGTGAAAAGCGCCTGTGCATTGGACAGCAGAAAAACCTTCTTTCCTGCGTCTTTTAAACGCTGCAGCATTTCCGGCACGCCCGGGAACAGGCTCAGTTCTTCTATTGAAATCGCACGGAACATTTTCGCCAGATCCGCAATTTCTTCTTCCGTTACCGAAACAGCTTTATCCTCAAACAGCTGCCGGAACACATTGGCAATGTCGATTTCCGGCACATGGCTGCCATGGCATTCCGTTCTAAGTGCAGCTTCCTGTTCTTTGATTTTTGTCTCATACGCTGTCCGGAGTTCTTTCGGCTCATAGGCAGCGCCTTTCATCCCGAAGAACAGGCTCATTTTTTTCCAGAGATACGCTTTCTTTTCATTCGTATGTATATCTACCAGGGTTCCATATAAATCAAAAATATAATTCTGATACATCCTTCATGATCCTTTCTGTACGGAAAGTTTTTTACACGATACGTATTCTAGCAGACTTTTCACCACAATTCCATATCTTTTTCCAGGCTTCCTATCTTTTTTCACCACCAATGCTGTCCATCAAACCAGATCGTTAAAAGCTATTTTATCGTGCTCCCTGGGGAAAAAGTGGATTGAGAAACGTGTGTAAACTGGTTATAATGAAGCTGAGAAGCAGGAACTTGTTGACCTGACCCCGGAAAAACATACCGTCTATTCCGGGTAAGAATGAGGTGGAATTATTTATCAGAAATAACAGGTGATAGATAATATACTATGACAGAAAGAGGTGTTTTCATGATTAAAAACAGAAGGATCGGACATATTGGTATTGCTACCAATGATGTTGAAAGAGATGTGCAGTGGTATGTAGATGTGCTTGGCTTTGAAGTGACCGGCAAATTTCAAAATGGAAACGATACTGTTTATTTTTTGAAAAATGATGATGTTGTTTTTGAAATATTCCCATCAGATTCTCGACTCCCGGATGAGGTTTCCGGAAGAATTGATCACTATAGTTTTGCTTCTGATGACATTGAGTCTGACTATGCATATTGCGTAGAGAACGGATATAAGATCGTTACCGATGGTATTGAAGGAATCGCAGGATTTTGGGACAACGGTATCCGGTATTTCAAGATAGCAAGTCCAACGGGGGAACAGTTTGAGTTCTGCCAGATCTTGTGATGGAAAAGAAACATACGGAGGCTGCCTGCAAATATTATGAAATTGCAACAACATCAGGATACGAAACCGCAAGCGTTTAATCTTGAACTGGCAGCAGTCCATGCTTCAATGGCACGGGGATCAACCTGCCATTCGGATTCTCAGCAATTCGATTCGTGTTTTCGACACGAAAGCGCCAGAGAAAGAAAAGGAGAGCTCCTATCATACATTTTTGGTTGGTCTGTTAACAGGAAATACAGACTGGGTGGTCAGGTCAAATGTGGAAGCAGGAGAGGGGTTTGCTGATATTATTATTGAACCGGAAGACCCGGATGCAGGTATTATCCTTGAACTCAAATATTCAAAAGAAGCGAATGGATTGGAGAAAGCCTGTGAAAAGGCAATAGAACAAATCAAAGACCGGAGATATTCTGAATATCTGATAAACGATGGTCGCCACAATATAACGCTTTATGGTATCGCTTTTTATAAAAAGAGAAGCAAGGCTGTAGTTGAAAAAATTAGCAGCTGAGATGAGAATAAAACATTAACCAGGATGACCGTCGACAAAAATGCCGCAAAAAAGCAGGCACCATCGGATGTTCCCGGCATAAATATAAGAAAGAAGCCTCTGCAGAAAAGGAATGATCTGCCATGGAATCAGAAAAGCTGGAGGATCTGCTGCTGTTGAGCCTGTCGGCAAGTAAAGGACAGAGGGAACGCTCGGAGGTTCTGGATGTGGGAGTGACCCGGGACAAAAACCTGCGGGAGGTCATCGTCAAATACAGTGGAGACATCGACGGACTGCAGATACCCGGAATGGAGATACAAAAGCTTCTGGCTGGCTATGCAATTGTAAAGCTTCCGGAGGATCAGATCGGAGCGCTCGTGGCTGCCCGGGAGATCGAATATGTGGAGATGCCGAAAAATCTGCAGACCGGTTTGTATGAGGCGAAGCGTGTCAGCTGTATTTTGCCGCTTCTTTCGCAGGGGGATGAGGGCGCACTCCTGGATGGAAAAGGTGTGTTGATCGCTGTTTTGGATTCCGGGATTGATTATCGGATGCCGGATTTTCGAAAGGAAGATGGCAGCAGCCGGATTCTGGCTTTGTGGGATCAGGAACTGGAACGGGAGTTTTCACAGGAACAGATTGACGAGGCGCTGCAGGCAGAAAGCCGGGACGGGGCGCTGGAGCTTGTGCCGAGCATCGACCGCTCCGGACATGGAACAGCGGTGGCGGCGATTGCTGCCGGGAGCAATCCAAATCTCCGGCTGAGGGGCGTTGCGCCGGGCGCGGGGCTGTTGGTCGTGAAGCTTTCCCAAAAACAGAATGGCTATCCACATACGACGCAGCTGATGAGCGCAGTGTCCTGGTCGCTTTCCAAAGCTGCCCAAATCGGGCAGCCGCTCGTCATCAACATCAGCTACGGAAACTGTTACGGACCGCATGACGGTTCCTCCCTGCTGTGTCGTTTTCTGGACAATGCGGCGGAAAGCGGACGGACGGCAATCTGTGTAGGCTGCGGAAACGAGGGTGCGGCAGGCGGTCATGCGTCCGGACAACTGGAAAAAAATGTAGCGGACGTTAGTTCCCGTGCTGACGGATTGTCCGGCAATCTGCAGAGGGAAAGGGAAACGCTTGAGCTGATCATCGGGGAATATGAGCGGACGCTGAATATACAGCTGTGGAAAAACTATGCCGATGTGTTCACTGTGATTTTGCAGACACCATCCGGACAGGAAATTATCGTACAGCCAGATAAAAACGGACGGCAGGATGTGCTGACAAACGGGACGGAGGTATTGGTTTATGCCGGGCAGCCGTCGCCGTACTCTGTCTGGCAGGAGATTTTTTTTGACCTGCTCCCACGGGATCGCTATATTGAGTCCGGAATCTGGACCTTTCACCTGATTCCGGAAAAAATCGTGCTCGGCAGCTATCAGCTGTATTTACCGACCCAGCAGAGCCGTTCTGCAGATACGCGGTTTGTGCGGCCCGATCCGCTTTTGACGATGACGATTCCTTCGACGGCGCAGAAGGTGATTTCGGTCGGAGCAATCCACTCATATTATGAAGCGTATGCGGATTTTTCGGGAAGAGGCGAGAAAATAAACAGGGAAAACCGCCTGATGTTTGCAGACTCCAAGCCGGATCTGGCAGCGCCGGGGGTCGATCTTTTGGTTCCGGCATCGGAGGGGAGCACGCAGCGCGTAAGCGGGACCTCCTTTGCGACACCGCTCGTTTCCGGCGCAGCGGCACTTTTGATGGAATGGGGAATTGAAAAGGGAAATGATCCGTATCTGTACGGGGAGAAACTAAAGGCATATCTGCGAAAAGGCGCGAAGAAGCTGCGGGGCGAGACGGACTATCCGAATGAGCGGGTGGGGTATGGTGCGCTGTGTGGTTCAGAGAGTTTGCCATGAAAACTAAACAATATTTAAACGAAAGCAAACTTGCACTTGTGATTGTCTAAACATTTGTTATAATAAAAATAGATAAACGCGATGTAAGGGGAAAACGAATGATTGCTGATGAGATGAAAGTCGATAAACTTCAAACAGGAAAAAAGATACAAAGTTTAATGGAAAAAAATGGAGATTCAGTTCAGGGTCTATCACAACGGATAGGACTATCTAAGAGTGCAATTAGAAATTATATAAACGGAAACAATCCACCAAGTTTACAGAATTTAGGTGTTATAGCAAATATTTATAATGTAAGTATTGCAGATATTGTTGTTTATAGAAGGGAAAAGTAAGAAAATGGGATCACAGCAAAAGATAATAAAAGAAAAGATTATTGAGTGTTTAAAAACTGAATCATGTAAGGAAAAGACCACTGAAGAAATTAAAAATTATTTAGAGGAGAAAGAGGTACATATAGATAAAGGAACAAGTGCAATTAGAAATGCTTTATTTAATTTGAAACAAGAGAATCCTTCTATCGTTAATGTGAAAAGAGGGGTTTATGTGTGGAGAGAAGAAAACGAAAAAAAAATATCCGATTTACATAAAAAGTACGATCTTTCCGATTTTATTACTATTACAAGTTCTAAAAAACGGGAAGATAAACTTATGGTAAGTGTTTTTCAAGATGGTACATTTGCGTTGAATACAAGCTTGCAAAAAAATCTATCAAAAAGAAATGTGGAAATAAAGTTGAAAAAAGATTGTTCTCAGTTGGTGATTATTAAAAATGGAGATGAAAGCATAGACTTAGGGAAAAATGGGAGGATAAAAAATTATGATATTTTAAAAAAATTGGAAGAACATAATAAGAAATTTCCTGTGTATTATGTAGGTGCTTGGGATGAACAAGAAGAGATGTGGATTGGGAATTTTTTGATTAATAATCCTAGTAAGAAAAAAAATAATAAGAATAAAAAATAATATCAAAGAAATACAAAATTATTGCAGGGGGGAGGGTTTATGGCAACACGATCAATAGAATATCTGCAAAGTCTTGTCCGAGAACTTGCAAAATTGCCGGATGAGACTGAGTGGGTAGAATTCAAATGTAATAATAAGCAGCCACAGGTGATTGGTGAATATATTTCTGCTTTAAGCAATTCAGCAGCATTGTGCGAACGACCGAAAGCTTATTTAGTCTGGGGCGTGGATGATGCAACGCACAGAATTGTAGGCACTGAATTTCAGTATCGCAAAATGAAAAAGGGGAATGAAGAGTTGGAAGCGTGGCTTTCCAGGATGCTTTCCCCAAGGATTAATTTCCGATTTTTTGAAGTTCCGATGGATGAAGGTACAGTTGTGCTAATGGAGATTCCATGTGCAGAGAAACAACCGGTGCAGTTTGCTGGTGGGGAATATATAAGAATTGGAACGAATAAAAAGAACTTAAAAGAGTATCCGGATAAAGAAAGAGAATTGTGGAGAACATTTGATTCCACCCCATATGAACTACGAATAGCAATGGGTAATTTGGATGAGGATGAAATGGTGTCTTTACTGGATTATTCTAAGTATTATGACAAACTTGAAATGCCAATTCCGAGAAATCGTGATAAGGTATTAGAAGACCTGCAGCATGAAAAATTTATTAAGAAAAATGATGCCGGTACATGGAATATCACGAATATGGGTGCTTTGATGATTGCAAAAGATTTGAAAAAATTTGAATCTCTGCATAGAAGAACCGTCAGAGTGATATGGTATAAAGAAAATTCTAGGCTGGATGCCATAAGAGAAAAAGAATTTTGTGGAGGCTACGCATTTTCGCATGAAGAAATCGTGCAGTATATTATGACAATTATTCCACAGGAAGAAATTATTGTAGATGCTACGAGAAAATCTGTTGTCAGTTTTCCGGAAATTGCTATTCGTGAGCTGCTGGCAAATGCCATGATACATCAGGATCTTCAGCAAAGGGGTACGAATCCAATGGTGGAGGTGTTTAAAAATCGAATCGAATTTTCAAATGCCGGAGCTCCATTGGTGGCGATTGAAAGAATTGTAGACTCGGTGCCAGTGTCCAGAAATGAGAATATTGCTGGTTTTATGCACAAATGTGGTATTTGTGAGGAACGTGGAAGTGGTTATGATAAGATTGTTGAAGCAACCGGTAAAAATGAGTTGCTTGCTCCTAGAATTGAAAATCAGAACAATCAATTCACCAAAGCAATATTGTTTGCAAAAGTACCATTTGAATTAACTACGAAAGAAGATCGGATGCGGACTTGTTATATGCAGGCATGTCTGGCCTATGTCAATTTTGAAGGGATTTCTAATTCGGATATTCGAAAAATATTTGGTCTGGGAGAAAAAGAGAAGGCCAAGGCATCGAGACTTCTTACCAGTGCTGTGGAAGGTGGATATATTAAAGTAATGGACCCGGATACAGCACCAAGATATAAAAAATATGTTCCGTATTGGGCATAATTTAAGTTTCGCTAAGTTTCACTTATATAAGCATGTGAGAGAACTATAATAGAAAAATATGTAAAAAAGGCACTGAAAGCCATAGGATTTTGGGTTTGACAGTGCTTTTTCTTTGTGAAAAGAGAAAAAAACAACAAATTTAAGTTTTGCTAAGTTTCGCTGCAAATTCGGATAAACGGAGCCTGCATATTCAGCAAGCACTGCGCATCCGTTCCAGAGGAACGGAGCACCATTCCGCTTCAAACGGAGCAAAGCCCAGCAGGTTTATTAGTTACCGTTGTTTACTCTACGATCCATGCCAGGAAATTCAAGACCAAAGGCTTACCGCGCGGCAGCTTTGGCATGACGCTTCCGCACCCGGTGCTCCAACGCCTTGTAAAAGCTGCTCAGGCAGAGCGTGAGTAAAAATACGGTCAGGGTCCAGACCACAGGATGTGCCGTAAGACCAAGCTTGTTTGCAGCCAACTCCATATACCGGATCAGTACCTGATGGATCAGAAAGCCGTAAGGCGACAGCCCGGCCAGCCACAAAAACGGCTTTGCGGAAAGCAGCCGGGAAATCACTCCCTTGCCCACGGCGAGCAGCCAGACCAGCAGCACCGCAGAGGGGGTGAACAGCACGTTGTACCGGAAGGCTACCGCGCCTAAAGCTCCAACCTGTCTGGCAGCGATGAAAAAGCAACCGCCCGAAAACAGCACAGCTGCCAGCTCCAGAAGGGAAAAGGCACCGTAGGGTATGCGCTCCTCCTTGCGGCTGTGGTAAAGGCAGCCCATACAGCAGCTGATGGCAAAATCTCCTGCCCGGAAAAGAGGACACAGATAGGTCAGGTAAAATACGGCCTTTCCACTGAGTCCGGCCTTCCAGATTGCAAGGGAGAAAAAGCACTGTGCGCAGAAAATCGCGGCAGCAATGCAGCGCAGTCTGCGAGTATCGGTTTTTTTCAGCACGGCGAGAAGCCAGGGAAAGATTGCATACAGAAAAGCCTGCACCGAAAGATACCACGCTACTCCGTTCAGGCAAAACCAGAAACGGCTGGAGGGAATCCAGGTTTGCAGGAGAAAAATGCTTACCACAAGCTGCGCTGCACAGGACAGCACCCCACGGGCAGAGGGCTGTACCAGGAGCCCCTTCAGCACAAGGAGCAGGGCAGCAGCCATCATAATAAGGTGCAGCGGATACAGCTTGCGTATTTTTTGCAGGGAAAAGACCATGGCAGACCGCAGTCCAGGTGCTGTGCGCGGGCGGTCGTAATAGTTGCAGGTCATCAGAAAACCGGACAGCGCCACGAATACGGAAATTGCCCACGGCTCCAGCCACGGTGCGCCGCAATGGGACAGGACCACGCTCAGAAATGCGACTGCCCGCAGCCCCTGTAAAGATGAAATCAGCTTTTTGTCTGTCACAATATCCTCCGTTCTGCCGCAAGGCGTGGTTCATGACAATAGAATGTTCGCAGAGCGTGCATTCTATTGTATTGCGAATGGCGCAGGTGAGCAGTAACGTTTTTTACAAGTGCTATAAGTATAAAAAAGGCGGCTTGTTCTGTCAAGAAGTATGCGGAGAGCGTTTTTCCGATCCGGCGATCGACGGCGTGCGCTCCGCGGTCAACGGCTCCGGACAGCTCTGTCGCCAAAGGCTCACTGTGCGGTAGCTTTGGCATTTTCGTGGCAAAAATCAAATATTTTTTGCAGCAATAACTTGCCCGGAATCATTTCCCAACCGCACCCCTTCTGTACTCGCTGGGCGTCACGTCATAATATTTCTTAAAGAACCGGATATAGCTCCGGACGTCGGAGTAGCCGACCTTCTGGCTGATCGACTGGATTGTATCTGCAGTGTCGGTCAGCAGCGCGAGGGAACATTCCGTGCGGTAGCAGTTTAAGTACTCGGAGAGCGTTTTTCCGGTGTCGAGCTTGAAGAGCCTAGAAAGGTAGACCGGGTTTAAGCCAACGACGTCCGCGATCTGAGGGACGGAAAGCTCCTCCCTGTAGTGCTGCTGGATATAGGAAATTGCCTGGCAGATATAAGTGTGGGCTTCCATGGAGGTTTTTGTTTTGGCATTTAAAAGTCCCTGGATGCAGGAAAAGAAGATTCGGTTGCATTCGGATGGATCCGCAGCATTTTCCAGCTTTTTGAGGTAGGGGCTCAGTTGGGTGTCCGGAATGTCATCCCCGAAATCAAGCAGCGCCACATAGATCTCGCACAGGAGGATCGTTGTAAGCTTCCGGGCCTCCTGGGTGTTTGCTGTTTCCAGGTAGCGGGAAAAAAAGCTGTCGGCGATTTTGCGGGCAACAGCCTGATCGCGGTCGATCAGCGCACGAGAAAGCTGGATGGACAGGTTGGGATCCAGGGAGGAGGTCAGATCCTCCTGATGACCGATGATCATAAAATCCTCTGTTTCCGGAGAAGTGAACAAAAGGTTTCTGCGGGCCAGCTGCCAGGATTTCTGGTAGGAGGGCGATGCCTGCTCACATAATACAATTGAAAAGAATGGATCAATGGAAAGCGTCTGCTGCATGCGTTGGGAAATAGCGCTGCAGAGGCGCTTTAATTCTGCCGTCAGCTCTGCTTCTGCGATGGAGGTATTGAGCAAGATGCCGATATTCTGCCCATTTGTATGGATGCCGTAGGCTTTGCCGAGGACGGAAAATGCCTCCGAAGCGCTGGAGAGGACAACGAGGCGCAGCTGCTCCTTTTTTGTGAAATCCTCCATGATTTCGAGGGCAGGCATGTGGATGAGGATCAGGGAAAAGAAGCGATACGGAAAGACCAGACCGTATTTCGTATATTCCTGAGGCAGGGCAGTGACATCGACAGAGGCATGGAGGATACCAAGCAGCAGACGCTCCCGGACGAGCTGTTCCTTTTCGTGCAGGACGGAATGCACCTCTGAGACCTGGGCAGTCAGACTGTCCAGGGCGGAATTTAAACGGAAAAATTCATCATGATCGTCGGACAGACCGAGGGTGTAGGGCGTGATGCCGAGCTTTTCCATAATGTCATCCACTGGCTTTAACAAAATCATGCTGTAGATAGCAGAAAGTAAAAAACAGCAGAATAATATAAACAAGTATTCGTAAAAACGTCTTGAAAGAAATGGAGCAACTGCTTTTAAATGCTCTGTGTTGGACACATAGTAGGTACACTGCAGCGTATTGGAGTTCTGAACGGCAGGATAGGCATTATAATCGGGAAAAAGCAAGGCTTCATTTTCGTCAGCGGACAGAGAAGGATCCCATCGCTCGTACAGATCTGCATCCGTGGCATAGATAAGCTGATCACAAAAGGTAACGACAGCATGATAGCTGTTGTCGGAAAGAATGGCAGCAGCATCCCTGCGCAGCTCCCGCATGGCATAGGAAATCGTGATATAGCCCTTCGGATTGGAGGAATACAAAGGCAGACTGTGGGCATAGACCACAACCGGCACAGCGGGACGCGGGCTGTAGTAACGCTCATAAGGAATGTTTACAACCCAGGCCTCCTCCGTGTCCATTTCCGAAAGGATTCGGAGAAAATCCGGATTATAAAAATCACTGTAGGTGTACATGCCTCCGCTGGAATCGAAAACCCGTTCACTGCGGTCAAAATACAGACAGATCGTTTCGAAGGAGTACAGCTGAGTGTACGGAGAAATATCATTGATCATACGGGAAAAATAATCGATGGTAGGATCCGGTGAAACGAGGATGTGGTTTACGGAGGCAAGCTTTGCGATAAAAACAGAACCTACCTTCATAACGGAAAAAGTATTTTCGATATTGGAATAGGCAGCGTCTGCCTTCGCCTCCAGCTGTTCCTTTAACTGCAGACTGTTCTGCCAGATGTTTAAGAGTGTGGAAACAAAAAACAGGATCGTGGACAATAGTGCCAGAATAAAAAAACAGGAAGAAAAGTGTCTCGAGCGAATGATATTTTTCAGCTTTTTCTTTTGCATGGAACGATCGAATGATATCAAAACAATTGCCTCCCTTTGATTGGTTCTGACACCATTATACCGAAAAAATGCACAAAGCAAAAGAAAGGGAGTGCAAAAATGGATAGCAAAAATCCGATGAATCTGCAAAAAATAAAGTCAAAAAGTTGCAAAAAGTCAATAAAGGGGGTGATAGATCAAGGCTTTTTTGAAATCGTTATAAATGTAACAAAACAGGTCGGATTTTTTAATTTTTAACAGAGCTGTGTTTTTATATAATGACCTCAGAAACGGAAACAAAAAAACGCAAAGGGGCTGCAGCCACCAGGCGGGCAGCATTTACGGAACAGGACTGTTTCAGAAAAAAAGAGAGGGAGGAAGGTACATGACGGGAAAGAGGGAAAAAACCGCAGCACTTTCAAAGGGCCGACAGCAGGGGGGCCTGCAGAAGGCAGCACTGTATTTCTGGAAGCATAAATATCTGTATCTGATGCTGCTTCCGGCGATTCTGTATTACATCATTTTCTGTTACGTTCCGATGTACGGCGTAACAATTGCATTCAAGGATTTCAATCCGATGCTTGGAATCTGGAAAAGTCCGTGGGCGGGGACGGAAATGTTCCAAAAGCTGTTTGGAATGGAAAAGTTTTATTCCGTTTTCTGGAACACGATCCGGATCAGCCTGATCCGACTGATTTTCGGATTTCCGTTTCCGATTATCATTGCGCTACTTTTAAATGAGCTGCGGCTTGGAAAGGTAAAACGGGTCATCCAGACAGCGATTTACATTCCGAATTTTATTTCCTGGGTCGTTCTGGGCGGTATTCTGACAAGCCTGTTATCGATGGATTCGGGTATTGTCAACGGCGTCATCAAGGCGCTCGGCTTTGCACCGATCGGATTTTTGACAGATGAAAAGTATTTCGTCGGCACGATGGTCGTTTCGATGATCTGGAAAACGTTCGGCTGGAACACGATTATCTATCTGGCGGCGATCACCGGAATCGATCCGCAGCTGTACGAGGCGGCGACCGTGGACGGGGCGAACCGGTGGCAGAAGCTGTTACATATCACATTGCCGTGTATCCGTTCTATTATTATCGTTGTGCTGATTACGAGAATCGGCGGACTGATGCAGGCGGGCTTTGAACAGATTTTCGTATTGTATCATCCAGGCGTATACGGGACGGCGGATATCATCGATACCTATGTATACCGGATGGGCTTGCAGGAAGGCAAATTTGAGCTGGCGACAGCGGTCGGCTTGTTTAAATCCGTGATCAACTTTGCACTGGTTGTCATTGCAAACAAGACAGCACGCATGGCAGGAGAGGAGGGAATTTACTGATGAGCAGGGAAAAGCCGAAAAAAATCAAGGTTTCTGTCGGCAGCAGGATTTTTGACACAGTAAATCTGATTTTTCTGATTCTGCTGGGGCTGACAACCTTTTACCCGTTCTGGGACTGCCTGGTTGTTTCGTTTTCCTCGCTGAAAAGCTATCTGGCGACGAACATCCATTTATGGCCGGACGAATGGTCGTTTGAAGGCTATGCCTATATGTTAAAAAGCTTCGATCTGTGGAGATCGTATGCGAACTCGATTTTTATCACGGTTGTCGGCACACTGATCAACATGCTGATTACGACGATGGCGGCGTATGTGCTGTCGAAAAAGGATTTAAAGGGACAGCGGTTCTTCATGTTTCTGGCAGTGTTTACGATGATGTTTACCGGCGGAATTATTCCGACCTACATCGTTGTAAAGGATCTGCATCTGATGAATTCGCTGTGGGCGATGATCCTGCCGTCGGCGGTCAACACCTACAACCTGATTATTTTAAGAAACTTCTTCTTGGAGCTTCCGATGGAGCTGGAGGAAGCGGCGCTTTTGGACGGATGTACGGAGATCGGCGTATTGTTTAGGATCATGCTTCCGATTTCCAAACCGGCGCTGACGACGGTGACGCTGTTTTATGCAGTCGATCACTGGAACGACTTTTTCTCGGCGATTATGTATATCAATAAGAAAGAAGCATGGCCGCTGCAGCTGTTTCTGCGGTCGATGCTGTTTCAGAATGACGCAGCATATTCCAGCGGCGGAGAAAGCCTGTTTTTATTAGGACAGCCGATGAAGATGGCGGCTGTGATGCTGGCAATTATTCCGATCATGTGCGCATATCCGTTTTTTCAAAAATATTTCACAGCAGGGATGACGGCAGGCGCAGTGAAGGGGTAAAATATAAAAGGGAAAGAAAGAGGGAACAAAATGAGAAAAAGAAGTAAGTGTGCATTTCTGGCAACAGCGATGGCAGCGACAACGATTCTGGCAGCAGGCTGCGGCAACAGCGCTTCGGGTGGTCAGAACACTGCGGATTCTGCAGAGCGGGTTCCGATCCGTTGGCTGACGACCGGCGACGCTGCGGCAGAAGCAATTCAGGATAACGACCGCATTATTGAAGCGATCAACGAAAAGCTCGGCATAGACCTGACGGTTGAAATCGTTCCGGAAGCCAATACGGAAAAGGTCAACGTTGCGATGGCGTCCGGCGATTTCCCGGATGTGGTAACTGGTGCATACGGGACGAGCGCAACCCAGCAGTGGATTGATGATGGAATGGTTATTCCGCTGAATGATTACATGGATTCCTTCCCGAGCATGAAGGCATGGCTGGAAAATTACGAGTGGTCGGCACAAAATGGAAAATATTACGGCATGCCGTTTATTACACAGTACAGTGTGGCCAATACCCTGATCGTGATGCGTCAGGACTGGCTGGATAATTTGGGATTGTCCTATCCGCAGACGTTGGATGAAATGAAAGACGTCATGCTCGCTTTCACAAACGACGATCCGGACGGCGACGGACAGAACAATACATACGGCTACACGGCAGAAAAGCCGGGACAGTTTGACTGGGTATTTTTCGCATACGGACTACCCTATGCGGACTATTCGCTGGATGAAAACGATCAGGTAATCCCCGTTTTTGAAGATCCTGCGTTTGTAAAAGGCATGACCTACATCAAAGAGCTGTGGGATGCAGGTGCGATCGATCCGGAGCTGATGTTGAATGATATGTCTAAAAAAGAAGAAAAGTTCTATCAGGGCAAAGCCGGCATGATGCCTGCACCCCTGTTCCGTCATGTGACCCGTCATGAAAACAGCGTCAAAGAGCTGTTCCCGGACGCTTCGATCTGCTATGATCTTTCCCCCGCAGGTCCGGACGGCGCGAGAGGCTTAAGCAAGCAGGGCAAGAGCGGTATGATGACCTGTATCACCGCAGCCTGCAAGAACCCTGACAAAGCGGCAGCATTTGTGGACTTCATGGTTTCGGAGGAAGGAAATAACCTGCTGCGTCTTGGTATCGAAGGTATTCATTACACCAAGGATGGCGACGAAATCGTCTTCAACGAAGAAGAGCGTGCAAAGGATGCTTTCTCGCCCAATGGCTGGGCGCACGCGCTGGCGTGGGGCTCCTTCTACTGGCCTCTGGAGAGCAACTACATCCCTGTAACCGATCCGAACCGGGAACGTGCGCTGCATACCGTTGATCTTGCGACCCAGTGCCAGGTTCCGAACCTGATTAAGCAGAAAACGCAGGTTGAGATCGAAAACGGCGCCGCAGTGGACGATATTTACACCCAGTACTTTTCGGATATGCTGCAGGGTAAGCTTTCCATCGAAGAGGGTGTAGAGCAGCTGAGCAAGTCCTGGAGAAGTCAGGGCGGTGAAGAGATCCTTGAGGCAGTCAATGCAGAGTATCAGAAAACAAAAGCAAAGCAGTAAAAAGGAAAATCTAATAATATGGAAAAAACAGAGAAAAAACCGAATATTATCATGATTCTGGCAGACGATCAGGGCCCTTGGGCGATGCACTGCGCCGGAACACCGGAGCTTTATACGCCCAACCTGGACAGAATTGCAGAACAGGGAATGCGGTTTGACAGCTTCTTCTGTGCCTCGCCGGTATGCTCTCCGGCGAGGGCATCCATTCTGACCGGGAAAATGCCTTCCGCTCACGGCGTACAGGACTGGCTCAGAAGCGGAAACTTAGACGGCGAGAAATTTGCCGCCCAGGGAAAGGAAAATCCTTATTTCGAGGGCTATAAGCAGGAACGGAAGCCGATTTCCTATCTGGAAGGACAGCCCACCTACACGGACATTCTGGCGCAGAACGGCTATCACTGTGCACTCTCCGGAAAATGGCACCTGGGCAACAGCATCGAACCGCAGCAGGGCTTTCAGGAGTGGTACACCATCGGCATGGGCGGCTGCTGCTATTACCACCCGGACATGGTGGACCATGGAGAAATCACCGTGCATCATGGGGAATATGTGACAGATCTGATCACGGATCGTGCACTGGAATATTTAAAAGAGTTGGGCGAAGGGGACGACCCGTTTTATCTGTCTGTCCACTATACTGCACCCCATTCTCCCTGGGAAAAGGAGCACCATCCTGCAAAGTGGATCGATTACTATGATGGCTGCACGTTTCCCAGCATTCCCAACGTGCCGGATCATCCCGATCTGCGCACCGGCGCGGTATATGGAACCGGTAAGAGGGAAGAAAATCTGCGGGGCTATTTTGCGGCGATCAGTGCGATGGATGAACAGATCGGAAGACTGCTGGATGCAGTAGAAGAGCAGGGGCTGGCAGACAATACCGTGATCCTCTTTACAGCGGACAATGGAATGAGCATGGGACAACATGGTGTCTGGGGGAAGGGCAACGGGACATTCCCGATGAATATGTATGATTCCGCAGTTAAGGTGCCGTTTCTGATTTCCTGGCCGGGGCACATTCCTGCCAATACCGTCTGCAGCGAAATGATAAGCGCCTGCGATCTGCTCCCGACGATCCTTAAGCTGACGGGACTTTCCGACAAGCAGCCTACGGGACTTCCCGGAAGAAGCTTTACAGAGCTTTTGGAGGGCAGACAGCTGGAACACCGCGACGAGGTTGTGATCTTTGACGAATACGGGCCTGTCCGCATGATCCGGACGAAAGAATGGAAATATGTGCACCGGTATCCCTATGGAAAACATGAGCTGTATTACCTCGTGGACGATCCGGGAGAAGAGAAGAATCTGTACGGTTTACCGGAATATAAAAAACTGGTAACCCAATTAAAGGGCAGGATGGAAAAATGGTTCTGCACCTATTCCGATCCGGCCATCGACGGCGTGCGCTCCGCGGTCAACGGCTCCGGACAGCTCTGCCGCCCGGGTGTGTATGCAATCTATGAGGATCCCTTTGCACCAAAGGGCGTGGAATGATTATTCTCAAAAGTTTATGAAATAGCTATAAAAATAGGTTGTATTTATCCTATAATATGCATATAATATAAGCGAAAGTGAGGTGCATATTATGACAGTTGATACAAATACAATGATTTCTATCACAGAAGCTAATCAGAATTTTTCAAAGGTTGCCAGAGTTGTTGATGAACATGGCACAGCAGTTATCCTTAAAAACAATGTACCAAGATATCTTGTGATTGACTTTAGCAAAGCGGAGCAGGAAAAAATAGCATCTACAGAGGATGTATTTGCTATATCAGAACGTCTTATGAAGCAGAATATGAAGGCTTACGAGGTGCTTGCCAAATGATAAGATTGAGCAAAGAGCAGGTCATTTTACTTCATGAGCGACTGATTGAAGCTACTGGCGGTAGTAATGGCATTCGTGATGGTGGGATGTTGGATTCAGCACTGGCTAATCCATTTCAGTCATTTGGAGACGAAGAATTATATCCAAGTGTACAGGCAAAAGCAGCACAGCTTTGCTTTGGAATTGTAAAGAACCATCCTATGGTTGATGGAAATAAAAGATTAGGTACACATGTAATGTTAGTGTTCTTGGCATTAAATGGTTATGAGCTTTCCTATACGCAGAAGGAGCTGAGTGACGCTATCCTGGATTTGGCATCGGGCAAAACAGGTGCGGAGGATATATTGCGATGGATTATAAGCCATCAAAAGTAATGCACGAGACTATGATATACAGTTAAGACAAGGCCGGTCAGGGAAAGATTCTCTGACCGGCCTTTTGCAAGTTCATTCATCAGTCGGATGATTGCCTGTGTCTTTTCAAAATCCTGAATATCGAGAATTGCATATCTGCCGTGTCCGTTCTTTGTCAGAAAAACCGGAGCACCAACAGCTGCATCACGCAGCACAATGATGCAGACTGCCAGCGGTTGTAATTGCAGGTACAGCAAAATTCACAAAAGTCCTGAAAACAATATAAAAAATATGAGATGTGATACTAGAAATGTTATCTTTAACATATTAGGATGATAGGAAATGAATGAAATACAAAAAAATATGCGGTAAAACAAATGTATATATGCTTAATAACGATATTTGTGAAAAGTTCTTAAATTTTTAATATAAATCTGAAATATTCAATATGCTGATGCTATTGCCTTTGCACAGAAAAAAATCTACAATTTAGTTAAATTGAAATTAAGGTATAAAAACCATTGTGAAACAGAAGGAACAAAACAGGGGGAAAGGAAAATCGGTATGTGGAAAGCGGCAATATCACCAGAGAAACGGAAAAAAATAAAAAGATCTGTCAGCTTTTTTCTGAGCTTACTTTTGATACTGGAAATGGTATCGGGAACTGGCATGTTTGCAGAAGGAAACAGAGTCAAAGCGAAGGAAGAAACTCCATATGCCGTATACCTGGATCTTTCAGGAAGCAGCGCAGCAGAGGCGCTGGCATCCAAAGGGATCTATGCATACGCTTATGACGATGCAGCAGAGGCAGAAGCTGCAGAGCCGGTGAAGCTGGAAAAGACAGAGGGACAGCAGGAGATCTGGCAGCTGGGTCTGACCCGGAAATATGAGCATGTGGTATTTTGCCAGGGACAGAAAAAAGAAAACAAAAACACCACAGGGGAGCTTACGATAGACTGGTCCTTACAGGCACCCTGCTACCGGCTTCAGGGAGAAGACCTGACCGGGGCAGGCAGCTTTTACGGACTGTATACCGTATATTTTGATGGAAGTCAGTACAGTGAGTTCTGTAAAAACGGCGTCAGTGTCTATGCATATGATTCGGAAGAAAGCAGTGCAGAGGACGCACCTGTTGAGATGAAGCCCTCTGATAAGGGAAATGGAATTTACGAATACTGTCTGGACAGACCTTATGAATATATCGCCTTTATGGCCGGGACAGACGGATGGGATTATACGGAAGCGACCACACCGGTTTATACGGAATGGGACTTCCAGGATCCCTGCTTTGTACTGGAGAAGGTAGACGGAGAAGAATCCACAGGCAGCTGGGTAAACCTTCATTATATGATTTATTTCGATGCATCGAAGATCAAAGAGGATCCGGAGTTCTTAAAGTCTGGCGTATCCCTTTATGCCTGGACAGAGCAGGAGGGCGACAGACAGGAGCTTTCTGCAGAGCCGGTTCGGATGATTGCGTCTACGAAAGGCGAGGATATTTATCAGTACACGTTGGATCAGGCATATGACCATGTGCAGTTTTTCCTGGGCACCTCCTTTGATGCAGCCATCCAAACAGATGTCATCGAAATTGACTGGAACAGTCTGGCAGCACCCTGCTATCAGATGACCATCGAAAGAATCGAAGCGGAAACAGAAACCGAGACGCAGACCGAAACAGAGACTGAGACGGAAACAGAAACCGAGACACAGACCGAGACAGAAACACAGACAGAAACCGAAACACAGACAAAGACGGAAAACAAGTCTGAAACAGAAAACAGATCCCAGACGGAGACTGCTGCAGAAACACATACCACGGTAGAAACCGAGACCAAAGCAGATCCCAAACCAGAAACAGAGACTGGCACTGGCGCAGAGACAAGCTATGAAACGGAAAACAATGTGCCCTCTGCACAGGAAACAGAAAACGACGCTGTAGGCTCCGAAAGAAATACTCCGGACAGCGATCCGGCAGCAGAAGCTGCCTGGGAGCAGGAGGCGAGGTGCGAAACCTGTTTTTTTTACCTGGAGGTGCTGAGCGAAACAGTTGAGGCGAAGACTGTAGAAACCCTGGAGCGGGGAACCGAGCCTGCCACAGAAGGCTCCAAACAGGAAAATACAGAAGAAAACAACAGAGAAACTGCATCGGAAAGCAAACAGACAGAAGGAGAGACCAGACAGACCGAAACAACAGAAACCGGCACAGAGGAGGGCAATACAGAGAAAGCTCCTTCCAAGGAAGCTGTTGAAAAGGAAGCAACAGAAGAAATCCAGCAGGACGGAAGCCTGTACGACATGGGCGGTGAAATGAGAAAAGCCAGCCGTGTGGCGAAGGTTGGACTCAGAAAGGCAGCAGGAGGATTGGATTCTAACTATGTATATCTGGATACGACAGGGATGGATTTGAATTCCCAGGCGGATTGGAGTAAAGCAAGTCAGATATATCTTTTTGAGAAGGACGTCAACGGTTTTAGAAAAGGTGAAAAAGTCATCATTTATGGCAAAGAGTATTGGAGATGGCAAATTGACAGCAACAATGGTGATAAGGAATTTGCCTTTACCTATGTAAATGATTGGAACAATAATGGTGGGATTAACGCGAATGATTATTATAGAACAGAATTAGCAGGTGGATCCTTTTCACAAGCTGGCGGAAAGGTGTTTGCAAGAAATACTGAAGCATCAGGAATGATCGGTAATAAAAAGGTTTACATCGTCAAAGACATCACTGAAGAAATCACGAATAAGATTATGACTTTGTATTTCTATGACTTTACGGAGAAGGTAAATTCGGTAAAGGTATCTTATTCCTCGAACAGCAGCTTCTTTTCGGAAACACCGGAAACAGTTGAGATGGAGAATGTTGCTGGTTTTCCACATCTCTATACAGTAGAACTAGAAAAGGCGAAAATTGAAGCAAAACCCTATGTGAAGTTTACAGATGGATCCGGAGAACAGCCCGGAGAACAGCTGGGAGACATTTACTACTTCGGACAAGATAGTACCAATGCAGGCACTGACGTAGTTCCCGTAGCCTATAAAGCGGGTTCTGTGGATACCTTCCTGTATGGAGCTACCGAGCTGAAGAGCGGTGACGGTACAACAACTACTATTATAAGCGGTTGGGGCACAACGCCGGATAACGGGAGTCTGAAAGACGAAATCCTCTATTTTGATAATCAGCATTTTCCGGTAGACCCAGAAGGGGAAAGCCAGGAGGTAACCCTGAAGATTGGATCAAAAACAGTGACGCTGGAAAAAGATCCAAAGTTTCAAAATAGCTTGTATAGCTATACGTTTACGGAGGACATAACCCAGCAGACTGTTCTGACAGTGAATGATCCCAAGGGCAATATCTATCATTTTTTCTGGACAGATCGGGGCTGTAACCTGCTTCAGGTGACGAAGAACATAGCGAATGTCACAGGCGAATATGGAACCGGAAAGAAAATCTATTTTGATGCGACCTATTCAAAGCTGAATACGCCGGATGGGGGAAATGGTGGACAAAATTCCATCCCGAAAAATGACAATGCGAAGGTTTATTTTTGTGCATGGAACGAAATCACTAATGAGTACCGGCGTGGAGAGATGATAAAAGCAAAGTCCCACGAAAAGGATGGACAGACCTGGGACAATGTGTGGTATGTGCGGATTCCGGAAGATAAGGAAATTGATAAAATTATTTTCTCTGCTGACGCGTTAGATAATGAGAATAGCTTGGCTAACAACTTGTATGGCAGAAGAACTGCTATTCTGACGATTCCGGATCCGGATGAGTGTGGAGGAAAACCCTGCTTCTATGCAGACGCCGGTGATACTGCGGCATACAGTGCTGGTGAATATAGGGGCGGTTACTGGGCTGAAGCATATACGGTTCGGGATGCAGAGAAGTATAAGAAAACCGATGATGGTAAGAGCGTCGATGTAGTTGATATTAAGGAAAGTGCTTCTTCGGCAGATTCGAATACCCTGTATGTGGACTCTACCTTCTATGATTATTACACGGATTATGAATTGAACGGAAATAATCGGGATTCTTATCCGGGTGATAAGGGAATGTCTCATCGCAACTGGGTCACATTCCGACAGTTTGATCAGGCATTGAGTGATTATTATGAAAAGAATCAGGTTTCCATTCCGATCTATACGGGGCATTTTCAGCCGAGTATTGACAAATGGGGCTGTCAGTTCAACAGTGATAATATCGGGAGCACATTGAATCTATATGGAAGTGAGAACTATAACAACTTCTTTTCCACAAACAACTCTGCAATCGATGCGGATGGAGAAAATAATGGAGACTATAACCGTGCAGCACAGGGACTTGTAAATGCGGCACTTTCCAATGGAACGCTGATGACTGCAGATGGCAACAGTGCAGAACCCCATTTTGATGAAGCATTTTTACTGGGAAAAAACAGCAAAAATGCGGTCTTGGGTGAGGTCTATCATAATGTATCATTTCCGTTTAAACAGAAAGTGATCGACGAAAGAAATGGAGTAGAATACTGGTGCTTTGACAGCAGCGAAACGACACTTGCGATGCAGAAAGATTCTGCAACCGGGGAATATTACCTGAAGGATACAGGGAAACAGAACTGGGCGAAAAATGTAAACAGTAGCGGAGCCAGTGGAGATACGTATGGTTTTTTCCCCTTTAACGAAAGCCCTACTGTGACAAGCGGAACAAAATATAACTTTGGATTTGGTACTAAATTGGAGATTAAATTCCGCCTGACAGAGAATGGAAGGGTTCAGGGAAATAATGAAGAAGTGCCGATTACTTTTGAGTTTGCCGGAGATGATGATGTATGGGTATTTATTGACGGGAAGCTGGCACTGGATGTTGGCGGAGCTCATGGAAGGGTAGAAGGAACGCTGAACTTTGCTGATAAGCAGGCAACCGTGAGTGCGGTAAAGAAAAGTGCGGCAGACGCGGCAGACACAACGGTAACTTCTCCTAAAACAACAAACTTCGAATTGAAGGGCAGTAACGAAGCCGAGCATACTCTTACCATGTTCTATATGGAACGCGGTATGTGGGAATCTAATATGAAGATTACCTTCAACTTCCCGGATGAGAACGAATTTGCAGTAGAAAAACAGGTAGATAAAAGTAAGGTAAATCCCCTGTTTGCCGATTCCTTTGAGGATGCCTCTGTATTCCCCTTTACGATCCAGAATCAGGCGACACACTATGGACCAAAGGGCGCAGAAAGCGACGCAACGGTAAAAAAACAGACATTTAACAAATTCGACAGCAATTCTTCACAATTGATGTCTGCCAGCTCGGATATTACATTTGAGTGGCTGGATGGTATACCTGGTCAATCTGATCAAAGTGGTGTTGCGCACTGGTATGCACCGGTAGATGATACGACCGGAGCGTACAAAGACTTGAGATTTGGTACTATCCCATATCAATCAGACGGAACTCTGGATGCGTCAGCGATGAATAAGTATCTGGATTTCAAGCTGTATTATGCTTATAACGACACTCCAACAGCAAAATGTATTTATCTGGAGCTGGTGGATGGACAAGGGAGGAAGACAGGAGACTGGTTATCCGGAAAGCTATACGGAAACACAACCCTTAAGGGAAACGAATGGAATACCCTGACGGTTGATTTAAGCAAATTAACTACAGAAGAGGGTTTTGACTATACCAAGATAAAATCCATCAAATTTAATTACAGCTATTCCAGAAACATATATCTGGATGACTTTGTATTCCGATCCGGCGTGCAGGTAACGCAGCATATCGGATTCGAGGTGGATCAGGAAACCATTCCGGATTATGGTTCTGCTACATCCGGAAACCTGAAGAAGCCAAAGGGTGCAGTCTATTCTCTGAGTGATTCCTCCAGTACAGATACCGGAGTGATTGAAGAAGATGGAACCTTTGTACTGGCGGATGGTCAAACCGCAACCTTCCGAAATCAGTTCCGCCGCGGCAGCTACATTTCCGTGAAGGAGGAAATAGATTCACCTGCATTTGATACAAGCTGGAGCCTGTATGAAAACGGACATATAGTTGACAAGGTAACCAAAACGGGAAGCACAAACAAGGTAACGATTATATCAGGGCAAAAGGTTTCCAACGTATCCGGAACGCAGATCAAGGATGGCAGACAAGAGGTACATACGGAGGAGAATGAAAACACCGGATATCCTTCGACGCAATGGGCAAATAAAGGTCAAACCGAGGATACCATCGTGTTCCGTTCCTACGATAATCCGGATAATGAAAACGGTGTTACAAAATTAAAAGCGGTATTTGTAAATAAAGTCAAGGTTGGTTCTCTTACGATCAAAAAGGAACAGACGGAGGGTTCAGATGAGCTGAAAGGAACTTATACTTTTCAGGTTAAATTTACAAATGTCGCAGGAATGTCCCTGGAAAAGGGAGAATCCATTACGACAACCTTTACCTTAAAGAAGGGAAAATCCCATAAGATTTCAGGAATTCCCATCGGAACAGATTATGAGATTACAGAAGTAAAACCGACAGATGGAACTACCCTGAAGAAGGTTTTGATCAGTAACGATGGAACAAGCTTTAAAGATGATACATCCTTTAAAGTAGAGAAAGGCTCCGTAAACGGAACCATTACAGCGGATGCAACAAATCCTGTTGTAGAATTTCAAAATAATAATAAACCGACCGGCAGCATCGTTGTAACCAAAAAATGGAAAAATACAGATGGCACTGAGATTACGGATCGGAGCCAGCTTCCGGGCAGTATTTACCTGCAGCTGCAGAGAAAAGAGAAAGATAATGAAGCTGCGGTGTGGGAAGCAGTTGACTATTCCGGCAATATCTCAGAAAAAAATTGGGTTGAAGTTACTCCCAAGTATAGTGGTTCATCATCCTACGTTTGGTCTTATCCCTTTATGGATCTGGAACAATATGTGGACAGCGCAGCAGATCCTAAAGTTCGGTGGATCTATCGGGTTATGGAAGTGAATGACAAAGGAGAGGTGATTGATTCCGACGGGACATACACTGTGGATGAAAAAACCTATCGAGTGACCTATTCCATGGATGCTACGGCAGGCACAACAACAGATCCGACAAAAACAGGCATTGAACTTGCAGCTTTTGCAACAGCCGATGTCAAGCAGCCGACGGTGAATATGACAGTGACCAATACCTATTTGGAAGAGCTGAACCTGAAAATTACGAAAAAGGGTAAAAACACAACGGACGAATTGCTTTCCGGTGTACAGTTTAAGCTGGAGAAGAAGAATCCGGATGGAACGTGGTTTGAACCAGTCGGTAGTCTGCAAATTACTGGAGATAAAGGCGACGATAAAGGCATTGCCACCTTTACAAAACTCGGTCAGGGAACCTACAGACTGATAGAAACAAAGGCTGCAGAGGGCTACAACCTGTTGGGTGATTCGATCTTAATTGAGATTAATGAATCGAATCAGGTGAAATGGAAGATGGAGAAGGAAAAAGATGACCACTGGGAGTCAATAACTCCAATAACTATAGAGGGAGACAATGTAATTCCTCTCACCATCTACAACACAAAGCAGCTGATCCTTCCTGCAACAGGAGGATCCGGGTTTGGATTGGTTACTATGGGAGGCATTGCGCTGATGGCGCAGGCAATCCTTATGGGTACATACTTCACGCTGCAATGCAGAAAGGGGGACGATAAGCTTCGTAAAAAGAGATAGTACCCCCAAAGGTATGAAACACAGGCTGTTGGAGCAGGGGCTTATGTCCGGCAGCTGCATAAGGAGAAAACCTTAAAAACAAAGTACGGAGCCAAACGTACAAAGCAGGAGAAGTAAAAAATATTTCGGCTGTCCCAAACACAAAAGGACAGCCGGACAAAAAAGGAGAATGCAACAATGAAGAGAATGAAAAAGCTTCTGACAGGGCTCCTGACCCTGGCGATGACATTGTCGATGATGACAATGACGGCATTTGCGGCTGAAGGCGGTTCGACTGCCACAACGACCAAAATGCCGACGATTGATACGAGGAAGGATGTTTCTTTAACAATTCATAAGTATGAATATAATGGAAATTTGAAACTAGATGGAACGGGTAGTGCAACGGATGTAAACAATGTTCCGGCTGGTGAGAATGGTGCAAAACCGTTATCAGGTGTACAATTTACAATCTGGAAAGTAGCTGATTTAGCTGATTATTATGGCGAGGATGGAGCTGTATTGCCAAAGGTAGAGGATTTTGAACTTACCGGGAAAGGTGATGCAGCTGAATTAAAGAAAAAAGGAAGTACAACTCCATTCAGTGGCAAAATTTCAAAAGAAACAGTTAATGGAGTAATCACCTTTGATGGGCCCAAGGTTACCCAAGGCTTATATTACGTTAGCGAAACCAATGCTCCTGCAAACGTAACAGGGAAAACTGACGATTTCCTTGTATCCCTGCCTATGACAAACGTAGAGGGAAATGACTGGATTTATGATGTGCATGTATTCCCCAAAAACAAGACTACTTACGGTGGAGTAACACTTGTTAAGCAGGGAAAAGAAGGAACTAAGGCGGCAGTATCTCTGGAAGGTGCAGAATTTATCCTGCAGATGAAAGATAAAGAGGCTACTACTGCAAAATGGGATTATTTAAAATATGATGATTCTAGTACTAGTGCTAAATGGACTTATACTGGTGTGGCACCGACAGATGCAACAAAATTTAAAACAGACAGCAATGGTCAGATCAACGTAAAAGATCTGACAGCCGGAACATACCGCTTTATCGAGGTTAGCGCACCCAATGGTTACATTATGGATGGCACAAAGAAATATCAGTTTACGATTGATACTGACGGAAAAGTTACCTGGGAAGAAGATGCAAACGTAGGTGGAATCGGAACAACATCCAATGTAGGAGGAACGCATAGTGCAATCGTTACCATTACAAACGAAAAGCCCGACACAGAAAAATTTGTAATGGATCGGAAAAGTAAAGATTGGGAAGCTGACGCAGATTATAGAGTAGGCGCTGTGGTTCCTTACTTAATCAGAGTTGACGTGCCTTCCAATGTTGCAAAGTTAAAAACCTTTAAGCTGACAGATACAATGAAAAATTTGACATATAAAGATGGCAGCTTTAAGATTTATAATACGAAAGCAACAGATTACACAGGCACAGCTCCGATTTTAACAGGAATCACACCTACTGTATCTGGTAAAACCTGGGAAATCGAATTTAACACCGTGGGCACAGATGGAACAATCACTTCCTCTGTTGAAGCCTATAAAGGACAGTCCATTTACATTTATTTCGAAGCAACCTTAGATAATAATGCAGCGATGACAGAAGCTGGTAACCCGAATAATATTACATTAGATTATTCCAATGCAATTTATCCGACAGGGGATCCCAGTAACCCGAATGATGGAAAGGATCCGATAGTCGATTACATTAAGGATGTTGTCAATGTATTTACCTTTGGAATTGATGTTCTCAAGTTAGATGGCGAAGCTACTACTCCTAATACTCCACTGGATGGTGTTACATTTGATTTGTATCGTGTAAAGGATGGAGTAAGCCTTCCTGCAGCTCCTGCTAAAGTTACAGAAGCATGGCTGAAAACTGCGGGCAATGCTGTAAAAATTGGTTCCAAAACGACTGGTGCAGACGGTAAATTGTCCTTTGAGGGTCTTGATAACGCAACCTACTATCTGGTTGAGACACAAACAAAGGCTGGTTATAACCTGTTAAAAGAGCCCTACAAAGCAGTATTAAACCTTACAGCCACATTTACTAAAGAAACAACGAAAAAGATTACGACAGATTCTGTGAATGAAACAGTAACCACAGAGACAACAACAACAACTATTTATGGTACAGGAGCTGGAGTTGGAACAACTAACGGTAAATTCGTGGTAACCGTTAAGAACTACAAAGGCTTCACCCTTCCCACCACCGGTGGCATCGGTACCTTCGTATTCACCTTCGCTGGTATTGCCATGATGGCAGCAGCAGTGATCCTGCTGATCACCAGCAAGAAGAAAAAAGCAGAGTAATTCAGACAGATAACTCTTTTGTTATCTCTTCTATGGATACTGCGAAGCTGTTGTGAAGTACAGCTGCAATTTTATCAGCAACGGGTCTGTATCGCGTTTCGTGTGCGCGAGAACAGATACCGGCACAGGACGGGGGTCACGTCCCGCCCTGTGCATCGCTCCTTCAGAACCCCCTTTCCCCCTGAACGGAGCGATACTGCGGTGATCGCCGTCGGTCTTAGAAACCGGCTGCGGCTGCGGTAATCGGGAAAGAAAAATTTGGGATTTTCTTTTCCGTGTTGTGTTTTCCCATTCCCTTCCTGAAAAGGACATCCGGGCGCTCTCCCGTGCCCTTGGATGTCCACGAAAAAACGGCGCAGAGAAAATGCAGAAGCGGCGGCTGCCGCAGGCCTTTGATCTGTGCCTTTCCTTATAAAATGTCCGGAGGTTACTGTCATGGATAAAAAAAGAGCATGGTTTATCGCGATATTGTTTTTTTCAGGTCTGTGTCTGACGCTGTATCCCTTTGTCAGCAACCTGATCGCCCAGTCCCATGCAAGTCAGGCAATCGCCGCCTATGATGAGCAGGTTGCAGAGATGGATCAGGAACAGATCGACGCTGCCAAGGAAGCGGTCCGTAAGTATAATGAACAGCTCAATGCAGCGGTGGAAGCCAGTGCCATGCAGGGAGAGGATGGAATCAGCTACCTCGATCTGGTGGATGTGGGCGAGAGCATTGGCTTTATCGAAATTCCGAAAATTGACGTATATCTTCCCATATACAGTGGAACCAACGAAGATGTGCTGCAGAAGGGCGTCGGCCATCTGGCGGAGTCCTCCTATCCTATCGGCGGTACAAGCACCCATTCCGTGCTGACCGGTCATCGTGGACTGCCCAGTGCGGTTTTGTTCACGGATCTGGACAAGCTGGAGGAGGGCGATGTGTTCTATCTCCATGTATTGGATGAGGTGCTTGCTTACAAGGTAGACCAGATCAAGGTTGTGCTTCCGGAGGAAACCCAGGACATCGGGATCGTGGAAGGAAAGGATTACTGTACCCTTGTTACCTGCACGCCCTATGCCATCAACACCCACCGGCTGCTGGTTCGTGGCGAGCGGACCGAGTACATCCCGCCGGAGGAGCTGGCAGAACAGAATGCAGTGCATGAAGTACAGTCCCAGACCATCACGAAGCGGATCGTGGATGTATGGCCGTGGCTGGTTGTATCCCTGCTGATCGTGGCAGGAGTGGAGGGCTCCATCTTCCTGTTGATCGTGAAACGGCAAAGAAGCTACGGAGATGTCCGGGAAAAACGAAAGAAAGGCAAAAGGAGCAGTCGGTCATGCAACAAAACAAGGCGCAAAAAGTAATTGAAGAAGTAAAAAAAGCATTTATCGGAAAAACAGAGTGCGTGGAAAAGCTCATGACAGCCATTCTTGCCGGCGGACATGTGCTGGTGGAGGATGTCCCGGGAGTGGGAAAAACAACCCTGGCGCTGGCCTTTGCCAAGGCAATGAATGTGGCGCAGAACAGAGTGCAGTTTACACCGGATGTTTTACCGGCTGATATTACAGGCTTTACCGTATATAACAGGGAAAAGGATGGCTTCTTTTACCGTCCCGGCGCAGTCATGTGCAATATTCTTCTGGCGGATGAGATCAACCGTACCTCCCCTAAGACCCAGGCGGCGCTTCTGGAGGTAATGGAGGAGGGCAGCGTAACCGTAGACGGCGTGACCAGACCGGTACCGTCTCCCTTTCTGGTCATTGCTACTCAGAACCCTGTCGGCTCTGCCGGAACCCAGCTGTTGCCCCAATCCCAGCTGGACAGGTTCCTGATCTGCTTTGGGATCGGATATCCCGATGCCGCAGAGGAAATGGATATTTTAAAAAGCCGCCGGAGCGGAAACGGGCTGGAAGATGTACGTCCCGTCATCAGCAGTCAGGAGCTGATGGAAATGAAAAAAGAAGTCGAAGAAGTGTTTGTACACGATCAGGTATATGACTATATCGTGCGTCTGGCTCAGGCCACCAGAAACAATGACGCACTGGAGCTTGGGCTGAGTCCCAGAGGCTCTCTGGCGCTTTTGAAAATGGCTCAGGCGAGAGCCTATCGGAAAGGCCGCAGCTTTGTGATTCCGGCGGATGTTGCGGCAGAATTTCAGGATGTTGCGGCCCACAGGGTACAGCCTGTATCAAGCTCCGGAATGGATAGAGTCCGTGCAGCAGCCGTGCTGGAGCGGATCTTAAAGGAGACCCCGGCGCCTGCTCCGGAGAAAGGGTGAAGCCTTGAAGGAAAAAGCAATTTATATAGGAGCGGTCGTTCTGACTGCTATCTGGGGCGTAGCTGCTCCCGAGGGCTTTGCTCCGTTTTTGCTGGGCTTTGAACTGCTGTTGGCGCTTTCCATGTGGATTCTGGTTCAGATCCTGGCTGGAAAGGTAGAGATTGTGCCGGAGCCTGCAGAAGAGACGGTGGGGAAAAAAGAGCCCATCGTCCTTCGGGTAAAGCTGAAAAATGCTTCCCTGCTTCCGGCCTCCTGTGTGGCGGTTACCGTCGGCTGGCGGGATCTTCTGGATAACAGCACGGGCACCGTGGAAAGCATGGGAATGGCAGGTGGAAAAAGGACCGGTGTGCTGGAATTTTGTATCCCGGTGAAGTATTCCGGTGTTTACGAATTTTGGATCCAGTCGGCATCCGTACGGGACTGGCTTCGGTTATGGTCAAAGAAGCTTTTGATCACAGATAAAAAAGTGCAGGTGTTGTCCGTGCCTCTGGTACATCAGGCGGAGGAATGGATTCCTCCGGCACAGCTCGCCTCCGGCGGGGATTCGGATCAGCATTCCCAAAAAAGGGGCGGGGACGATGGATCGGAGGTATTCGAGGTTCGTGCCTATCGGGATGGAGATCCGCTGCAGAGAGTGCATTGGAAGCTGACTGCAAAGACCGGAGAAATGCTGGTGCGGGAATTCAGCCTGCCAAAGCGGGAGGTGCTTTTGCTGCAGGTGGATCTGTATCATCCGCCTCAGGAAAAGTGGGATCATTGTAAATTGGAACGGCTGCTGGAGCAGACAGCGGATTTTTGCTGGAGGCTTTTGGCGGCAGAACAGGAATATGAGGTATTCTGGCAGGCGCAGGAGCAGCTGTGCAGAATGCAGATTTCCAGAGTCCAGGAGCTGTGGGTCTTTCTCAAACGGCTTTGTCTTACCGCCACAAAGGAAGAGCTGGAGCAGAATGGAAAGCAGAGCCAAAAGCAATCTGCCGGGAAAAATAAGTATCCGGCAGAGGATCTTTTGGAAAAGGGCAGAGGCAGCGGTGTAACAGAGCCGGTAGCCGGCGGGCAGCTCTGGAAAATAGATGCAGAAGGAACAGTCAGGCAGGTGAGAGGCAATGAAGAAAGGGCAGGAGCCGGGACAGCTGGATAAAGAAGCGGTAGGCAGGATTACCTGTCGGATTCTACAGGAAGAAGAACCCGGCGGTATGCTGGTCAAAAAGCTGTGGCGGCTGGCTGGTATGCTGATCTGTCTGCTCTGCCTCACCGGTGGTCTTTGCAGCGCATTTCTCAGTGGCTTTGGAATCCGATATTTGATCCCTGTTTTTTGGATGCTTCTGATTGTCTCGGTGCTGTTCTGGATCGGGTTTTCCAGACTGCCCCTGGAAGGGGTGTATCGGCTCCTTGCAATTTTGGGAACCCTGATCGGCGTAAGTCTTTTCCTGCTGCTGCTGCAAAAGGATGTGATCGCCGGGTATATGTCTGCTGTAAACGGAGTACGCAGCCGGTTAAATGAGGCCTATGACGGTACCCTTGCCCTGTATCAGGCGTCAGCATCTGCGATGCAGATGACGGTATTTTTCGGGTTTATCCTGTTTTTGCTGGCGGGGCTGTTATCTGCCGGGATCTGTTATCGGACCAATCCGGCAGTGGTTCTGGCAGGAGAATTTCCGGTGCTGGCAGGGATCGGAATTGCCGGAGGGACACCCTCCTTTTTCAGCTTTTTCCTGATCCTGTTGGGAACTCTTGGAATGCTCAGTGCCGCCGCTGTCAGTCGGGCGGATCAAAGGGATCAGGAGAGTGCCCGTCAAGCAAGGCAGATGACAGAGCAGATGAAAAGCAGTGTCAATGTCTGGTTGCTTTTGCAGGCTGTAGTGCTGTCGCTGTTGGCGTTTGTGCTGGTGCGGCCCCTGACCAATACCCTGCTCCAGGCACAGGAGGCAGGGATGAAGACACAAAACGGTGTGCTGCAGGCAGTCTGGCAGCTGCTTCCGGCAGTTTCCGGAGGGAGGCTGAAGCTTTCCGTTGAGGGAGTCGGCGGAGGGGTATCGGATGGCACACTGACAGATCAGGATGGTTTTTATTTTGGAAAGGTACAGGCCCTGAAGGTTACGGTTTCGGAAAAACCCTCAGAGACCGTGTATTTAAAGGGCTTTATCGGCACGGATTACACCGGGACAGCCTTTGAAGAGGCAGACGGGGAGAGCTTTGTGCAGGCAGCATCCTTGTGGAAGCTGGATGGAAATGTATCCCTTGGGGTGGAAAATCTGCCCTTTCTGCGAACCTATTATGCGGAAAACGTGGTGTTTACCGGAGAGGGAGACGATGCAAAGCCGGAGCTTGCGGCAAATGCAGCCTCCTCTGCTGTGACCCTGCAGGTGGAAAATCTGGCGGCAAATCCGAATTATACCTATGTTCCCTATGGAGCATTTTTAAACGATTATTATCAGGTGCTGGGAGGCGACGGCGCACTGGCAGGTCAGAGCGTCCAGCAGGATATTTTTTCCTGTTATCCTAGAAAGCAGCTGGAGGAGGTCTTAGAGGACTGGAACGAAACAAAGCAGCAGGAAAGCACTCTGGATCAGGCGGAAAGCGCCTATGCCGCCTATGTGCAGGCACATTGCAGCAGCCTGCCGGAAAATCTCAGTTATTTGCAGGAGAAATTTGATCTGGAGCTGGAAACAAAGGAAAGTGCAGATCCAAAAGAAGCAGAAAAAAACTGGGAAAAGATCAAAACCGCAGTGGTTTCTGAGCTGGCAGGAAATTATGAATTTGTCCGGGAACCGGAGGCTGTGCCCGAGGGGAAGGACTTTGTAGAGTGGTTTTTAAAGGAATCCAAAGAAGGAAATTCCGTTCATTTTGCAGCGGCGGCCACCATGCTGCTGCGTGCCTGCGGGATGCCGGCACGGTATGTGGTGGGCTATGCAGCGCCGGCAAGTCTCTTTAAGGGACAAGAGGACGGCAGCTATCAGGCAGTTTTGGAGGATGATAACGCCCATGCCTGGGCAGAGGTCTATCGGGAAGGAATCGGATGGACCGTAGTGGAGGCGACACCGGGCTTTGCCGCCCTGGTAACAGAAAGCGATGGAGCCTCGGGCCAGAAGGAGCAGGAAGCAAACAGCCCGGACACCCCAGGGGAAGCCTTTTATCAGGAGGACACGCCAGAGGCTGAGACCCCCGGGATCGGCAGCAGAATATTCCGGGTGGTGAAAAAAGCACTGGCGGCGGTGGCTTTGACGATAGCTGCCTGTGGGATCGCAGCAGTCATCCGGCGGCATATCCTCTGTAAACGACGGAGAAGAGGCAGAAAAGGAGAAACGCTGGGGGAGCAGATCCAAAGGATTTATCGAAGCTTTGCCGCTCTGCAGAAATTCAACAAAAAAAGTGTATGCAGCTGTCAGGAGGAGCGCTTTGCAAAGCAGCTTGGAAAGAAGTATCCGGTATTTTCGGAGAAGACAGCGCAGAAGCTGGCAAATATCGTGCTGAAGGCATGCTATAGTGATCAGGGGCTGACAAAAAAAGAGTGTCAGTTTGTACTGGATTGCTATGAAAAGCTTGCAGAAGCTGTATCAAAGGAGCTGTCGCCGGCAAAGCGTCTGGTGGGAAGCCTGATCTTTTGTTTTTGGTAAAGCGGAAGGGAGAAGTGCATGAAACGAAAAATTTTGGCAATCCTTGCCATCCTTCTTGGTCTGGCAGGGCTGGGTGTCCTGTTATATCCCTCCGTCAGCAACTGGATGGAACAGGCAAAACAGCGCAGGCAGATCGCAGCCTATCAGGAAGCACAGGCGCAGATGGAGCAAAAAAGGCGGGCTGCCCTGCTGGCAGAAGCCGACCGGTATAATCAAAAGCTGGCAGAGCTTGGCATCAGCTTCGATATGCTGGGAGAGGCGGAAAAGGAGGCACTTTTGATCGACGGAAAATCCTATGATGAGCTGCTTTTGGCAGAGGACAGCGGTGTGATGGGATATCTGGAAATCGAAAAAATAAAGCTGAAGCTTCCCATTTATCACGGAGTATCGGAGGAGGCGCTGGAAGCTGGAGTCGGTCATCTGGAGGGAACCTCCCTGCCGGTTGGAGGTGAAACAACTCATGCGATTCTGTTTGGTCATCGGGGGCTTCCCTCGGCAAAGCTTTTTACCGATCTGGATCAGCTGGAGGTGGGAGATACCTTTCAGATCACGGTGCTGGATCGTGTGCTGGTCTATGAAGTGACCCAGACAGAGGTGGTGCTTCCGGAGGAGTTAAACGGTTTGACAACAGAGTCCGACAAGGATCAGGTCACACTGGTTACCTGTACGCCCTATGGAGTCAATTCCCATCGTCTTTTGATCCATGGGGAGCGGGTGCAATAGATTGCGATAGATGGTTGGAGATTGTGATAGATAGAGAACAGGAAACTTCATTGTCGGTGGGGTGCAGGAGCGTATCCGGCAGGAGAAAGGTAGGCTGCAGCTGCAGCAGAAAGTGAGGAAGAAAATGAAAGGAAGAAAAATCCGGATCAGACAAGGGATAAAGGGCTGGCTGCTTGCGCTGGCCATGGTATTATCCCTTTGCAGCGGCTGGAAGCAGGACGTCTGTGCACAGCAGAGTCAGAGCAGCTCGTCCAATTTGATGCAGGACGTAGATACGGACAAAAAAGGCTCCATCGAAATCCTTTTTGACACCATGCGGGACGAGCCCGTTGCAAATGCAGAGTTTACCCTGTATCAGGTTGCAGCAATGGTGGATCGGGGAGGATATACGGTGCTGGAGCTGACAGGCGGCTTTGAGGGCTGCGGCGTGCAGCTGAAAAACCTGACGGCACAGCAGTCCAAGGATGCTTCGGCAGCGCTTTTGGAGTATCAGAGAGCAAATCACATTTCCGGGGATACGAAAAGAACAGATGCAAACGGAAAGATCAGCTGGACAGGGCTGCAGACCGGTCTGTATCTGCTGGTTCCGGGTCAGATGCAGAAATACAGAACCGATCCGTCTCTGGTTTCGATCCCGACGAATCTGAACGCCCAGCTGCTATATGACATGTCGGTGAATCCGAAGGCCGAAAGAATTCCGGATCCGGTGTATCCGCCGGAAGAATCCGAGGAACCCTCTACGCCGGAGGTGAAAAAGCCGCCGAAAAAGACAGAGACCATCGTTACACCGGGAATCACTCCGGAGCAGAAAACACCGGAGAAGCTGCCCCAGACAGGACAGCTGCGCTGGCCGATCCTGGCACTTTCCACAGTAGGAGCAGGATTGCTGTTTCTTGGATGGTGGATTGGTCGAAAAAAAAAAGACTGTTCCAAGGCTCTGATGGGGCTTGGGATCCTTCTGGCAGCAGGAGCAGTGGGGATCTCCGCGTATAATATCTGGGATAGCAGCCGTGCCGAAGCTGCGGTGGAGGCGTCTTTAGAGGCCTATGAAGAAGAGCTGACTGCTGCGGAGCAGGAGTCGGAGGCGCTTCCTGTGGGTGAGAACAGCGGGATGACCTTTGTGGAGGCAGACGGGCTTTGCTGGATTGGCGAGCTGGAAATTCCGTCCCTGCAGCTTACGCTGCCGGTGGCGGATCCCTGGAGCTATCCGTCCTTAAAAAAAGCACCCTGCCGCTACACCGGCAGTGCAGAGGAAAATTCCCTGATTATTGCCGCCCATAATTATAAACGGCATTTTGGCAATATCGGACTTTTGCCGGAGGGCGCAACGGTGAAGTTTACAGCGGTTTCGGGCGACGTATACGAATATGAGGTAGAAAAGGTAGAAACCTTAAATCCCTATGCAGTAGACGAGATGCTGTCCGGTGACTGGGATCTGACGCTGTTTACCTGTACCTATGGAGGAAGAAAGCGTGTGACGGTCCGGTGCGGCCTGGTTGGATGAACAGACAGAGAGATGGAAAAAAGAAGCATCCGCAGAAATCAGCGGCGACAGGCTGTCAGGGTCGCTGATCTCTGCGGATGCTTTTTGAATCAGAATGTTTTGAGGATTTCAGGGAAATACAATAGAATGCACGCCATGTGAGCATTCTATTGTCATGAATAATAGAATGCACGCCATGCGAACATTCTATTGGCATGAAAAAAAGAACCTCGATCTCTCAAGGTTCTTTCTGATAATCGGAGTGACAAGACTTGAACTTGCAGAGAGTTGTGCAAAACACCTGTATTTACTGGGATATATTTGAATCGTGTTGCATTTCGTGTTGCATGCTTTCGAAATAGCTGTTTGTTTTATTCGTCATCTGACTGCGCTTATCGTCTATGGTATGTCGATAGACATTTTTTAAGACTGCGTCGCTTCCCCAGCCACCGCGCTCCATTATGTAAGCATCGGGAACTCCGATCGCGTGCATGATGGATGCGCAGTAATGGCGGCAGTCATGGAAACGGAAGTGTGGCACACCAGCATGTTTCAGAACATGATTGAAGCGCTGGGTGATCATGTTTGGATTTAGGTCTGTTATCCTGCCAGGGGCTTGAGCTTTCGGTATTTTATCTATGATAAATTCAGGATAATCGATGAAGCGATCGCCAGCATATGACTTTGGCTGTTTAATTACATATTGTCTGTTTTCATCCATTACCATGCTGCGTTGTACATGGACGCGTGTTCCGGATATATCATCATATTCGAGGGCACATATTTCCCCGCGGCGCATCGGTCCGAATGCCGCAAGCAAGATTGGAATTTCCATTTTTGAGCCTGCGGCAGCGTTCATGACCTTTTTAATATCTTCGTCCGTCGGAACGTAAAGATTTGGTCTGCGTTTTTGCGGCAAGGTTGTGTTTAGGGCAAAATTAGGGCGGTACTTGCTTAGGACAGCAGTAATCAAAGCGTGATTATCCCGGACGCTTTTAGGGGCATGGTCTTTGCTGAAAGAATTGACATGTTGCTGAATCAGATCCTGCGTAATCTGTGAGATTCGGATATTGTTAATATCATCGTAATTTTTTATACAGCGGACGTATTCCCTGATTGAACCCGGGGATAATACGGGGCGGCGCTGGTCAATATACGCAGTCAGCGCTTCTTTGAAAGTCATATCTCCTTTAAAAGAAGATTGTTTTTCCACCATAAATTGAGCTGCCTTATATTCAGCTTCCTTTTTTGTTGGTGCGGTAAAAGACGTATAGTGTCGCTTCCCATTTGCGTCGGTATAATCATAGACTTGACATCTCCACGATCCAGACGGGAGTTTTTTTGCTGTTGCCATAGTTAATCCTCCTTTTTGGGTATAAAAAATACACCTATACAGGTGCAGGAGGTTTGTGGTATAATTTCTTTTGCGTGAGAAGATTATACCGACCATCCGGTCTGCATAGTTTTCTGGGAACGCCTCGGTGTTGGTAGCACTGGGGCTTTTCTTTTTATAAATTTTTTTCAAATTCTTCTAGTTTGATGTAGTCCCATAATTTAATGCCCAGAGATTCAGCTTCAGATATAGCTTGCTTCGTAAATGAAGAATTTGTTAAAACGACGCCAATATCCTTTTTGTATAATTCTTTTCCGGTATGAGCTTGTTGGACGGCTGCATTTCCAACAGGGGATGAATAGCATTTGCATTGTATAGCGTATGTAATATCATCTTTTTCGGCTAATAAATCGATTCCATGATCTCCACTCTGCGGTGTAATTTTCACATTTTCAAAGTTATTTTTTGAAAGCAAAAAAGCGCAGTATCTTTCAAATTCTACTCCAGACATGGAAGAATTTTTATTTAGTGGAGCATATTTTTGAATATTGAATAGCTCACTCGAAAATGAAGCAGGAATGCTTTGGCTTTTAAGTTCAAATTCTTCTTTAGAAATAAGCACCTGATAGCTGTTCTTGTAGTTATCATAATGAATGATATTCATTTTTTCCATAACATTTAAGTAGTCCAGCACTTCATCAGGCTTCATCGAACCATATAGACTTTCAACGCCGGATTCGTAAAGTATTTCTCCAATACACAGGAATATTTCTTTATCAAAAACGGTATGCGGGCAGTCAAATAGACTAGGATCATATATATCTAAAAAATGTTCAAACTCATCAGAATCCATATTGATATTTTGGCTTGAATCAAGAATGCCTGCGTCAGTCATTTCTGAAATTATTCTTTTTACTTCATCCTCAGATATATGATATTCCCTCATAAGTGGAATTAACATAATTTTCTTTTGAGAAACAATTTCGCGCGCAACATCTATAAAATATAAATGCAATCCGCGAATCAATAACCGAGACGATACATAAGGCTTATCAGTATCATCAAAAGTAGCCGTTGACAAGTCGGGGAAAGCGTTTAAAATCAGTTCTGGTTCTGGTTCTGGTTCTGGTTCTGGTTCTGGTTCTGGTTCTGGTTCTGGTTCTGGTTCTGGTTCTGGTTCTGGTTCTGGGAGAGTGCTTAAAGGCTTATTATCGATGTCTGGATTGCATATAGATTCATCTTCGATAGATGGCAATGGAATGTTCCTTTTTTCTAAGTTCAGTGCATCTAAAATTTTCTTCATAAAAGTCATAAAATGTGCCCTCTTTCATTCGAGTAATTTCCTCATAACCGAGATCTGCGGATCGAAGAATACAATATAATTATCAACTTCTGTGCATACTCCGTACTTGCGCCGGTATGATTCCAGAGCATCTTTCAGAAAATCTTCTGTCACTTCCAGATAATCAGCCATTTCATAAAGTGATTTACAGCCGGCTTCAAAGGCTTTGACGATACCGATAAGACCGACACATTCATTATATGCCCATGTTCTGGCATGCAGTTCTTGTTTTATATTCGCAACCTCTTGCTGGTCGAGAATGTTTCCGGTGGTCGTATAATGATGCCCAAGTTCCTCAGCAAGGACACAAGTTTTTTCAGCAGATGTCAGATTTTTCTCAATTGCAATGTTCCCATTATAGTATAGTCCTTTAAGTCCGGACACTTCGGAGAGATTCATCTCTTTAACGGGAACTTCATTATTTTGAAGTTGCAATTTTTCATAGGTCATGAAAATCAGTCCTTTGGTCTTGCTGCAATGAGCAGCTTTTTATATTCTTCGATTTTATCAAGTTCTTCTGGAGTGAAATTCTCGCCGTCTTTGTGAGCAGCAATGGTAGGAATAGAGGGAGTTTTTGGATAAGCATCAATAATTGTTCCTGATGCTAAACTTTCAGTATCCACACCGAGTTCTCGTGTTATTTTCATTACATTAGAAATATTTGAGTTAGCTACGCCCCTTTTTAAAATACTGTCTAAAGTTGTCCAAGGCATATCTATTACTTCACAAAATTTTTTTAGACTGCCATATCTATTTATAATCATTTCCTTTATTTTGAGTTCAGTCATTTCCATCGTGATTTCCTCCTTTAATGAAAGGATACTATATAAATATCGAAAAATCAAGAGTATATAAGTATGTGCAAAAAATAATCTCGAAAAATCATAAAACTTAGATTGACAATCATGAAAATTCGTGTATACTAAAATTGTAATCACGAAAATTCGAGAAAGGAGAAAAAGAAATGTTTCCGAATTTGGATGCAGAAATGGCACGTCGGAAAATTACAAGGGCAATGCTTGCTGAACGAATTCATAAAACGCCAACCACGCTGTCGTTAAAATTAAACGGCAAAGCGCCTTTAACATTAGCCGAGTGTATAGAGATTAAAAATGAAGTAGATCCAGAGTGTACTGTGGATTATCTTTTCCAAACAGAAGAGTAGATGGGGTGAAAGAAGATGGGATATGCTTCAAAGAATGCCAAAAAGCACAATGATAGAATTTCTGACCAAGAAAAAGTTTATCACTGTGCTTATTGCAAGGGAGTTGTTCTGAAAACAGACCATTACTGTCAATATTGCGGAAAGAAATTAAGGAAACAGAGCTTTTTTGGCTGTTTCGCTCACTACATCAACGAGAAGTTGGCGAAGAGATTCACCAATAAAAGAGACGGCTTTTGAAACTCCTTTTCTATATTTGGCGACAGCAATTGGCGTAGTGGGAGTATCGGTTATCAATACAACCGAAATAACAAATGGAAAGAAAAGCGGGAGGTAACGTCATGCCAAAAACAAAAGCAATCGGTCTTTATGCGGACCGCAAAGAAGCCGTCCGGCGGGTTATCAACATCGGGTTGGCCCGCAGCGGGCTGACGGGAAGAGATCTTGACCGCCGGAACATAATCAATATAAATACCCTCACAAAAAGAAAGGCAGAGGGCGAAACAATCCGGCTGGGCGAAATATGGGCGCTGGATAAGGTGCTGCATTTTACAGATGATGAATTATTGCAGATGCTCGGGAGATGAGAAACTCATGGATGAACAGAGAAAGATCGACAAGCTTTATGAGCTGCTGGAAGAAAAAGAGCGGAAAAAGGATACCGAAGCGGCTTCGGCGCTGAGGTGGGCAATATTCGAACTGGAGAACAGGAGGTGAAAGTGAAGATGGACAAGTCTGATGTGTGTCTGATGACCGGATCTGTGCTGATTACGGCAGCGCTGATTATGTGGGAGACGTTTGGAATGATGATCACGCCGACGGTACTGACGGTCGCCGCCGGCGGCTGCTTTGTGGCAACAGTGTTGTGCGCGGCACGCGAAGAAGAATTAAGAAGCCGGAAAAGAAAAAGGCGCTGAACCGACCAAAGTGCCAGCGCCAATGAAAAAATATTACGCCTTTAGTATAAGGCGGGAATGGAGAGAATGCAATGATTAAATCACATATGGGAAGTGTAAAAGTGGAAGGGAAAAGGTCGATTGTGCTGACTGACCTTGCTGTAGCTGTACAAGCAATAATGGAAGCGTTAGTGGAAAATGGAAGTAATGGAGAAAGTGCGAAAGAAGAGATTATGCATGCGGTAAAGGTGGGAATTCGGCATGCGTCATCTGATTATGAAGAAAGCTCTGTGGAGAAGAAAATTCGGGAACTGGTAGAGGAGATTATGAAAAGCAGGGCAGAGGAAGATGTTGACAGAAAAAGAAGCTGAGGAAAAACTGCGAGGACTGGCGCAAGAATTCCAGAACCTGATGAAGCAGCGGCAGTACGGTAAGGCGAAAGCGCGGTATGAAGTGGCACGCAGCGTTGCTGTGACAATGGAGCTGTCAGAGGATATCAAAGAGGAGCTGTTCGGAGTGCGTGGCGGAAAGGGAGAGATTTTGAGAAATGGAGCATTTCCGGAAGAGTTGGTGCAGAAAGCGCTTTATGAAGCGTCAGTCAGAAATACATAAAAGAAATACATAAAAAAGAAGGACATGCGTTGGCGCGCATGTCCTAATCGTCCAGAGACGAAAATAACCTACTAAAAATATATCACTCTGTGACGAAAAAATCAAGAAAAAAGCGGGAAAATCCGCTTAAAAGCTTGGTAAAGGATATTAACGATAGGGGCACAGATGATATGGCGGTAGTGGAGAAACGGATCAAAGCTGGACGGACGGTGACAGTGTTGCAGGGGCAGCGCCGGACGGGGAGGAAAGGGCCGAGGGAGAAAAGAAAGAACGGGACGACACCGGCGCAGAAGGAAGGTAACCTCAGGCGGGCAACACAGATGCTGGGATGGCTGATGGCAGAGAATTTTAAAGATGGGGACCTACTGGTGACGCTGGATTATAAAAAAGAGAACCGGCCGGAAGGTTCTGACAGGATGCAGAAGGATTTCAAAAATTTCTACGACCGTTTAAAACGCCGCTTAAAAAAGCTGGGGATGCCGCCGCCGAAGTACATTCGCGTAATGGAAGTCGGCAAGAAGGGAGCGTGGCACCACCACCTGGTCATGCAGGAAACAGACCTAAAGCTTTTGCGGGAGTGCTGGCAGCAGGGCGGAATCCATGTAGACCCGCTCTACACCGATGGAAATTACCGGAAGATTGCGGAGTATTTTGTCAAATATGCAAAAAGGACGATGGAGACAGAAGAAAAGGAGACGAAAAAGCTCTGGTATCCGTCACAGGGATTAAAAAAGCCGACAATCGGGAAACCGAAGATGATCAAGAGCCGGGAGCTGGGGCAGATTAGAATCCCAAAAGGGTATTACTTAGACCGGGATAGTGTGCGCCGGGGCATCAGCGGCTATGACGGGCACGAGACCTTTTGCTATACGCTGGTCATGCTGCCCGGATACAGCCGGAAGCGGAAGAAAGGAGGGAAACACCATGGAAAGTAGCCCGCAGGTCAACCTGTACATAGAGACAACAGTACACGGTCCCAGGCAGCAGGGAGGCAGGTGGATGTACCTTCTGGAATTTGTTACCCGGCGGGGCGACCCTGTGACCCTATGGAAGGTTGGGGACTGGGAGGCGGAGAAGGAAAACGTGCTGATTATGCAGGCGTTGTCTACAGCGTTGGACCGACTGCGGCTGCCTTGTGTGATTAATGCCCATGCGGGCAGCAGCCAGATACGGAGCACCATTGAAAACGGATGGCTGGAGGAGTGGCAGGAGCGGGGCTGGAAGACGGCAAAAGGGCAGGATATAAAGCACAAGGATTTATGGCAGGAGATTGTGCTGAAAATGGCTCCGCATTTGGTCTTTATGCGGGCTGGCGGGCACTCATACCAGCTCTGGATGCAGGAGAAACTGAAAAAAATGGTTGAAACACCTCAAGAAACCCGTTGATGATGACGACCATGCAATATATATCACGGAATACACAGCGGGGCAGACTGCCCCGCAAGGAGGGATCGGAATGTTGTTTGAAAAATTCGGAGAATTTGACTCTGCGGAAGAATTGAACCGTGCCGCCGCCGCACAACTGGCGGAAGGAGATATCGATGCAATCTATGGCATCGCAGAAGAAAACGGAATTGACCGGGAGGATGCAGAGGACTACATAGACGGCGCAGCGCCGGAGCTGTGCACACCCATCATGGCAGCGCTTGGAAAATTAAAGGTAGAAGCAGCAGAGCTGGAGCCGCAGGAGATCATGGAGGACTGGCTGACCTATATCCGTATCCAGTGCGCGGAGCACCCGGAGACGGCGGAAGCAGTCCGGAAAAAAGAGAAGAGCCTGCGGGGGTGCATTGCGAAGCTGCTTGTATGGAGTTTTAAAAATGCAAAAAATGTGGATGAGAAGATCGTAAAGGCAGCAGGTATCAAGCAGGGCTATCCGGTCAAGCTGGGCATCCCCGGGATGGCGCGGGCGCGCCGCATCATCACGGAATACTACACGGGGGCGGGAAAATGATCGCATACAAGGGATTTGCGCCGGATTTTACCGCAAGCTTCGGGAGCGGAAAAAAGCAGTACCATGTGGGAGACGTGTTGGAGGAGGATAGCTCAAAGACGGCGCGGACAGGGATGCACTGCGCAGAGTATGTCCTGGACTGCCTGAGATGGTATCCGCTGGGAAACGGGAACCGGTACTGTCAGGTAGAAGCCAGAGGGAGCATCGATGAGGACGGATCCGTCCAGATTGCCTGTACAAAAATGCACATCGTCCGGGAACTGAATACAAAACAGATCGCATCGGCGGCATGTATGTATATGGTGAGCTTCCCGGAGCGAGACTGGAAGCGTAAGGGGAGGCTGCTGGACGTGGCGGAGGATGCTGCCAGAGGGCAGGGGGCCGGCGCGATCGCCATTGCCCGTGGGAAGGACCCGAAAGTAAAGGGGTCGGCGGGGAGTGTGCTGGCGCTGCTGAAAGAACCCAAAAAGGGGCAGTTTGAGGCGGCGAAAGTATTCGAGGTCGGCGGGGACATCCTGCCGGATGTGTGGTACGCGATCAAAAACGGAAAGGTGGTAAAAAACGAATGAAAAGACGGCTGGTATTGCGGGAAACGCCGATAAAGACCAAAAAGAAAGGGAAAGTGGTTACCGTGCAGAACGTGGAGAACATCCTGATCCTGAACATGTACCGGGATAAGGATCTGACCTGCCGATACTGTATGAACACGGACACCGGAGAATATGAGACATGGGACGCAAAGACCGGGGAGTGGTCAGTGATGAAAGCCCACCGGGCAGCAGGCGGGCTGGACTGGTACGACAACGGACGATCCGTTGAGAAAACTTTAAAGTACGACCCGCCGGAATCCCGCGCCCTGATTAAAAAGGCACTGGACGGGAAAACATGGAGGAACTGGACAGAGGGGCTTGTGCTAATCGACGATGTGGAAACAGACTACGGCAGGGATCAGAGGGAAAAGAAAGAGGAGCGCCGCATGGAGAGGGAACGCAGGCTACAGGAACGCGCCCCGAAGCCCCCGGAAGACTTCCGGGACTGGGCGTTAAAGGCAGCAGGCGGCGGGAAGCATTATCTTTTTTGGGACAAGGGGAAAAAACAATATGCCTGTACCGCCTGCGGGGGCAGGTCTGATGCCAAAAACGTGCCGGGAAAACACAATGACATGTCGGTGTGCCCTTCCTGCGGAGTGCAGGCGCAGGTCAAACGGCGGACAGGAAAGATCATGGAGCGCGGGAAGGTGTGCCTGATGCAGGATATGGGTGCAGACATGTCGGTGTGCAGGCATTTTGACATCAGGATGGAGTGGACAGCGGACGGGGAGCACGTCCACCTGTCGGAGGGCGTGCGGGTCATGCCGCTGCGAGGGCATAAAAAATACATATGCCAGATCCGGTATAACTGCTGGGGCAGGGATGATAAGGGCGTGTGCTTTGACAAAAGCAACCCAGCAAATCGTCGGATGGGGAAGTGTTACCTGTATCCACAGGGCATTCGAGAATGTCTTGTGGATACGGAATATGAGGACTGGACGGGAATCATGGAGTGGATGGCTGCCGCAGGGATCTGCGCGGACTATAACCGGATGATGGCATGCGCCGACAGACGGATGCACAGCGTGGTGGAGTATCTGGCAAAAGGCAGGTTTTACAGGCTGCTGGAAGAAACCACCGAGTGGATCAGCCTGTTTTTCTGTTCCTACAGCGGGACGCTGGACCTGGACGGGAAGACGGCGGAAGAGGTGCTGAGACTGGAGGACCGCCAGAAGATCAACCGCCTGCGGGATGCGGATGGCGGGGAAGCGATGCTGGAGTGGCTGCGCTGGTCAGAAGAGACAAAAGAGAAACTGCCGAAGGAAGCACTGGAATGGGTGCTGCAGGAAAAGGTATCGCCGGGGCAGATCCCCGGAGGAATGTCGCTGCTGAAATTTAAAAATTACATCATAAGGCAGCAGGCGGAATCCTACCCGGGAAAATCGATAAGAAGCGTTATTGAACAGCATCGGGACTATCTGAGTATGTGTCGGAGATTGGGGAAAGACCTATCTGATGAGATGGTAAGCCGGCCGCGCCAGTTAAAGCGCCGTCACGATGAGGCTGTGGAGGAGATCAGGCAGCAGGAGATTCTGGATAATATCGCACAGAACCGGGAAGCGTGGGAGAAAAAAGCGCAAGAGATGGCGGGCAAATACCCCGGCGCGGAAGATAATCTGGAAGTAGTCCGCAAGATCTACGAATACACCGGAGAAGAGTACATGGTGCTCGTCCCCCGCAGGCTGGTGGACATCGCGGTGGAAGGAAATGCGCTGCATCATTGCGCAGGCTCTTCGGACCGGTATTTTGAGCGGATCCGGAATCGGGAAACTTACGTGTTCTTCCTCCGGAAAACGTCCGCGCCGGACGTGCCGTATTACACGCTGGAGGTGGAGCCGGGCGGCACCATCCGACAGCACAGAACCTATCTGGATGAGGAGACGGGGATCGAGAATGTGCGGGGTTTTTTGCGTGAGTGGCAGAAGGTTATCAAAAAGCGCCTGACGGCATCCGAACGGGAGCTGGCAAAGATCAGCGCTGTAAAGCGGGAAGAAAACCTTCAGGAGCTGAGGGAAAAGAACAATACAAGAGTCCTGCAGGGGCTTATGGAAGATTTTATGGAGGCAGTGTGAAGTGGGAGAATTGATTGAATACGGGAAAAAGGCTCTGGAATATGGGAATTATGCGGATTTTAAGCAGACGATGGATACCGTGGTGGAGGAAGTCGAGGAAGGGTTTGTAAAGATCGGCTATCTTTTAAAGGTAGCGCGGGACACGGCGGTGCTGCAGGAATCCGGATATGCAACGGTCAATGAGTTTGCAGAGAGGGAGTATGGGTTGGACAAGTCGGCAGTATCAAGGTTTATCGCGATCAACGACCGGTTCGCAGAAGGCGGGTACGCACCGCGTCTGCAGGAACAGTACAGGGGCATGGGACGGGCAAAGCTGTCCATCATGCTGATGCTCCCGGAGTGGATCAACGAGGAGATCAGCCCGGACTATAGCAAATCTGATATTCAGGCGATCCGAGCGGAGGTGGCGGAAGAGGAAAAGACCACGGATCTCGAGATTTTGATGGAGGAGCGGGAAGACATCTACGACCGTCTGGAAAATGACCTCCAGCGGGTACTGTGGAAACTGGGGCAGGACATTCCGGCGCTGTACTGTAAGCTGTGGGAGACATACATGGGGACGGACAGCGTGGAGCAGCTGGCAAAAGAGGTCATGGAGATCATGGCGCCGGCAGGAGAAGGGATGCACAGCGCTCGTATCCACGGAGTTGGAAGGCTGATGCTGTCGCTCAAAGGTGCAGACAGAGATATGGTTTTGGTAAACGTGCGAAGCGGCGAGAAGCAGGGATATGGATGGGATGACATGGAGGCAGCGTTTGACCTGCTGATGGGCAGCGACAGCGCCGAAGAGAGCTGGGAAACCGTGTACGGCGCAGAAATGCCGGGAGTTGCACCGGTGCAACCGGAAAGCAGGAAAACGTCCCGCGTCAGCCCAGCGGTCACGGAAGAAAATAACCCGGCAGCAGGGCAGAACGGAACGAATCTGGAAGAAATTGAAACGGAATCCGAAGAAATTGAAACGGAATCCGAAGAAATTGAAACGGAAGTACCGGAAGAAATCGGGCCGGAGCGCCTGCCACGAGGGGAGCAGAAGAGGAACTCCGAAACCTGGAAAGAACCGGAGAAAAAGGAACCCCGCCACATAGAGCTGCCGCCGGAGGACGCAGTCTATACCTATCCGATGGGGACGAACATGATGACAGACATCCGGAAAGGACAGCGTTTTTTGATCCTACGCACTCATGACCCGTACCGGGTCGGAAATACAGTGCGACTGCAGCATCAGAAGGATGGGGAGCAGACCGGCGCAGAGATAGATATCAGGATAACGCACCTGATAAACGACCACGGTGGGCTGGTGCCAGGATATGTTGCGCTGCAGTTTGAGATCCTTCCAGCGCCGCCGGAAGAGATACCGGGACAGATGAGCATCGACCAGATGGGAAAAGAAACAGAAGAGGGCAGAAAGGATGAAGAAGAGAGTGAAAAAGAAGCTGACGCGGCAGCTGGAATTTACAGCGAAAGACCGGAAAGCGATACATAAGCGTGATAATGAAACCTGCGTCTTCTGCGCGGCCGGATATGAGCCGCCGGAAGACCCGGCCTACTGCCGGACGGCACTGCAGATCATGCATATCGTCCCGCGTTCTCAGCTGGGGATGGGAGTGGAGCAGAATGGAGTGCTTGGGTGCGTCTGGCACCATCAGATGCTCGATAACGGGAATCTTGATAACCGGAAGGAAATGATAAGGATGCTTGAAAAGCGGATGCGGCGGATGTATCCCGGATGGACGCGGGAAAAGGTCATATATCGGAAAGACAGCGTAAATGAAAAAAAGCATTTGTCTGCAGATTGGGGTGATGCCGGGAAAGAGATTGAAAAAGTACAGCCAGGCAGCAGGACGGTACCGCCGGAAGGATTTGTGTTTTGGGAAACAAAGGAGGAAGCGCAGGATGTTACCAGTAAAAAAATTGAAACCGGGAGATAAGATTATGATTCGAGAAGCATGGGCACAGAAGGATGAAAACCAAAAGACTGCGCCGCAACGCCGGGCAACAGTGATCAAACAATACCCGCACCATGTTCTCGTCGAGAACGCGAAGGGAACCAGATGTTGCATCACAAATGCGGAGATTTATGGGACGGAGAAGAGAAAAGGAGTACAGGAGGCAGCAGGGATGCGCGATAGCAGCGGGAAAGAAGTGGACGTAAAAGAAAGTAAGCGGCGCTTCCCTGCACTGGAATTTGGAAAGGAGCGGAGGAGATGAGGGGGACAGCATGTGCATACAAGATCTATAAGAGAGGGCGGTATATGGGAATATACCGGGCATCAGAAATTGAAACGCTCATAGGGCTGCCGAAAGCAAGGGTGAACCGCTATGCGCGGGAGCGGATGAAATGGCAGGGAATGTACCAGGTCGTGCTGGCAGGGGAGGCGAAACGCACATGAATCTGAAAGATGTGTTGGTCGTGATTCTGGCAGCAATCGTGACAGGAGCTTTACTTTGGACTTTATGCGGCAAAGCGGCGTGGTTTATCGGACACGATGATGGACAGGCGTATGAGAGGTACATGGAATCAATGATGGAAAACGGGATGTACCCGGATATCTACGGGTACGGATGGGGGCGATAATGAAAACATGGAAAGTGATACTGATTGTCACAGTTATGATGATATTGTATTTTATGCTTCTGTTCTGGTCAATCGCGAACTATGGGCTGGACGGCGGTGGGAACATGATGTTTATGAGATAGGAGATCTTGGAAAAAGATGGAACAAAAGGAAATGAGCAAGGCATATGCTGTAGATTTCGACGGGACGCTGTGTGAAAACAGGTGGCCGGAAATCGGGGAACCGAATCAGGAGCTGATCGGTTATCTGGTCGGACGCAGGCAGCAGGGAGATAAAGTAATCCTGTGGACCTGCCGGAGCGGGGAGCCGCTTCAGAAGGCAGTAGAGTGGTGTCAGGGACATGGTTTGAAATTTGACACCGTGAATGAAAATCTTCCGGAAAGAATTGAATTTTTCGGAGGGGACTGCCGGAAGGTGGGAGCAGATGTCTATATAGATGATAGAGCGTGGAATCCGATAACAGGTGGAGATATATCAAACATGGCAGCAGGCGAACGAGGAACCTGTGAAGGATTGGAGACAACGGAGGAACTTGCAGGGTGGAAAAAACAAATGATGAGGACATTTATGGGAGGCGGAAGCTTATGAAAAAGATAAGAGCAATAGCGGTTGCGATGGCAATGACAGTATTTTTAAGCGGGTGCTACGATTATGGAAGGGACATTACCATAATTTGTCCGGTAATAAATTATATGGCTGTGGACGGTGGAGCGATTGTTATATACGAGATGGACGGGGAACGCAGGGAGAAAAAATTTTTAGAAAAAGATGTTTACGCCTGCGATGAATCCAGCCGGATCATTGCGGTAGGGAAGGTGTACGAGGATGGATCGAGGTCGTTGAGGTTGTACCTGTACCTTAGCGAGGAGGATTATGTGCAGTACACGAAAGATAGGTTTGATTTTTAAGTAAGCAAATGGATGAGAAAGAAGGTGGCACCGATGGATAAAAACATCCTAAACGACTACATAGATGCATGTGCGCTGGTCCAGGAGACAGAACGGGACATCCGGGCATTAAAGAAAAAGCGCAAGACAATCATCCAGACGAATGTAAGCGGGAGCAATCCGGATTTCCCGTACCAGCCGCAGCATTTCAAGATCGAAGGGACGACATTTACCTATGCAGACGACAGTGCGCTTCGGTGGGACGAAGGCTTGCTGGAGCGCCGGAAAGCGAACGCAGAGAAGATTAAGCTGAACGTGGAAGAGTGGATGCTGACGATCCCGGCGCGGATGCAGCGGATCATCCGGTGGAAATTCCTCGAAGAGCTGACCTGGGAGGAGGTGGCTGTGAAGATGGGGAGGAAGGCAACGGGGGATAGTGTAAGAATGGAATTTACAAATTTCATGAAATAATTTCGTTTTTTTCGCTTTTTTCGGTTTTAAAATGTTATAGTATATACTGCAAGCAGTGAAAGAATTTACTTCCCCTGAAAATGATGATTTCTGCAGGATACCCAGTCAAACGGCTGGGTATTTTTGTATATCAACCATTGACATACGTATAAATACGTGTTACAATATAACCATGATAAGGAAAGGAGATACAAAAGATGCCAATGACACCAAAGGAAATGATAAGTTTCCTGCAAAAAGCTGGGTATGTTATTCTCAGCCAGAATGGTTCTCACGTTAAAATGAGAAATCAGGATAGCGGCAGAACCGTAGTCGTTCCTTATCACTCCAAAGACCTGAAAAAGGGATTGGAGCAGGCAATATTGAAACAGGCGGGGCTGAAATAGCCCTGCCACCTGAAATGGAGGTTATATATGGAAAGGTTATTTTATCCGGCAGTTTTTCATAAAGCGGAGGAAGGTGGGTTCTGGGTAAGCTTTCCGGATATTCCAGAGTGTATGACACAAGGGGATGACATGCAGGACGCGTATGAGATGGCAGTGGATGCGTTGGGATTGTCCTTAAGCACAATGGAAGATGCGGGAGAAGTTATTCCAGAAGCGTCTCCGCTGGATCGTGTGGATGCAGAGGATGGAACGCTTATCATTGTAGAATTTGATATGGCAGAATATCGCAGAAGACATTCTTCAAAAGCGGTAAAAAAGACATTAACAATTCCGGAGTGGCTGAACGAAGCTGCCGTGCGTGAAAACATCAATTTTTCACAGGTATTGCAGGAAGCCCTTATGAAAAAATTAAACGGATTACAGAAGCAGGCATAACAACCTGCTTCTTTCTTTTTCCCTAAAAATCTGGACCATTAGATCAGTGGCAGATCATCCGGCTCATAACCGGTCGGTCGCAGGTTCGATTCCTGCATGGTCCACTGGCCAACGTGCCAACATTGGTTTCTCCTTGATCCTCCTAGCGGAATGCTGTTAAGGGCTGTCAAAAGTCCGGAAGGATTTTATTTGTAAATGAATTGAGAGGTGGTGAGGTGAAAAGTGAGAAAGTAAGAGAACAGGCTTTTCGGGATTATCAGGAAGGAATGAAGTATAAGGAGATCGCTGAAAAGTATGGGGTAAGTCTTTCGACGGTCAAGTCCTGGGCGTCGAGATACTGGAAAAAAGGTTGCAACCTTGAAGAAAAAAAGTTGCAACCAAAAGGGAAAAAGGTTGCAACCAAAGAAAAGAGTAAAAGAGCCGTTGCGGAAGATGTTGGTCAAGTATTGGAAAATGCTGATTTAACAGATAAACAAAGGCTTTTCTGCTTATATTATGTTCGGTGCTTCAACGCTACAAAAGCATATAAGAAAGCATATGGCAGCAGCTATGATGTCGCAAATTCGGAAGGATACCGTCTCCTTGTAAATCCTTGTATCCGGGATGAGATTATGAAGCTGAAACAGAACCGTCTGAACCGCGAGCTTTTGGATGAGCATGATATTTTTCAGAAGTATATGGATATTGCATTTGCGGATATGACGGATTATGTTTCGTTTGGGCGTGAAACCGTTCCAGTAATGGGGGCGTTTGGGCCGATCACGGTGACGGATGAAAAGACGGGAGAAAAAATTCCGCTGACAAAAGAAATAAACGTGGTAAAATTCAGGGAATCAACGGATGTGGATGGGACGCTTATTGCCGAAGTCAAGCAAGGGAAAGATGGTGCAAGTGTGAAACTGATGGACCGGATGAAGGCAATGAATTGGCTGACGGATCATATGGATCTGGCAACGGAAGAGCAGCGCGCCCGGATCGCTGTCCTGAAAGCGAAGACAAATGTCGCAGAAGATGAGGATGCGGCAGCAGACGATGGTTTCCTTGCGGCACTGAATGGAACCGCAGGGGAGGACTGGTCGGATGAGGCAGATTAAGCGTTTTTTCCAATTCAAGCCGTTTTCGCAAAAGCAGCGAAAAATCCTGAATTGGTGGTGCCCGGATTCCCCGGTAAAGGGTTATGACGGGATCATTGCAGATGGCGCAATCAGATCCGGCAAGACAGTGAGCATGTCGCTGTCCTTTGCGATCTGGGCAATGGATACGTTTAACGGACAGAATTTTGCCATGTGTGGCAAGACGATCGGTTCATTCAGACGAAACGTTCTGTTTTGGTTGAAGCTGATGCTGAAAAGCCGCGGGTATCAGGTCTCAGATCACAGGGCGGATAACCTGGTGATTATCAGACGCGGGGCTGTGGAGAACTATTTTTATATTTTCGGCGGCAAGGATGAACGATCACAAGACCTGATTCAGGGCATTACGCTGGCGGGTGTTTTTTTTGATGAAGTGGCGTTAATGCCGGAAAGCTTTGTAAATCAGGCAACCGGACGCTGCTCTGTACAAGGGTCAAAATACTGGTTTAACTGTAACCCAGACGGTCCGTATCACTGGTTTAAAATAAACTGGATCAATAAATCGACCGGATATCTCGGCAGAGAGAAGACAGCGAAGGTCAGGGCGGAAGCCGCAGCAAAAGGGCTGGAAGCAGGGCTAAAAAATATCTTGTATGTCCACTTTACGATGGACGACAATTTGAGCCTGTCAGAAGAGATCAAAGCCAGGTACCGCAGTATGTACACCGGCGTGTTTTTCAAACGCTACATTTTAGGCTTGTGGGCAATGGCGGAAGGAATTATCTATGACATGTTTGACGCTGATAAGCATGTACAGAAGATAACAGATTTCTTCCGGTGTCTGAAAGACGGCGGGCGATATGTAAGCTGCGACTATGGTACGCAAAACGCAACTGTTTTTTTACTATGGAACAAGGGCAACAACGGGAAATGGTACTGCGTTCGGGAATATTATTATTCCGGGCGTGCGAAAGGGAAACAGAAAACAGATGGAGAATATGCAGATGATTTTGAAAAGTGGCTGGATGGCGTCCCGATCAGAGCAGTGATTGTAGACCCGGCAGCCGCTTCTTTTATCGCGGAACTGAGGAAACGTGGATATCGTGTCCTGAAAGCAGACAACGATGTGGAGGATGGCATACGAGAGGTTGCCTCCATGCTTAACATGGGCTTGCTGGTATTTTGCGATACCTGCATCAATACGATCATGGAATTTGGATCCTACATCTGGGATGAAAAAGCAGCACAGCTGGGCGAGGACAGACCGGTAAAAGAAAATGACCACGCGATGGACGCAGTAAGATATTTTGTGTATACAATTCTGAGTAAGCGGACAGGGCGTGTGAAAAATAAAGCAAAATACGGCTTTAATTAAAGCGAGGTGATATGGATGTATAAGTTTACAATGCCCGCGGACAAGTGGGACGAAACAGCGCCGGACAAGCAGGCAATCCGGCTGTTGATTATGAAGCATCAGAAGTTTAGAGAGAAGCTTGCAAAAAAGAAAAGGTATTATGAAGGTGAGCATAAGATACTGGATGAAGCGGAGCGCAAAAATAAGCTGGTGTGTAACCATGCAAAGGACATTGCGGACACGGCATCCAGTTATTTTATTGGGAATCCGGTATCCTACAAGAGCAGTGCAGACATCGCTGCACTGACGGAGCCGCTGGAACTTGCCGGGGCAGATGAGGCGGACGGGGATAACGGTTTGGATTTGTCCATTTATGGACTTGCCTTTGAGTATATTTACGCAAAAGAGGGCGAAACCGACCTGATTATAAAGAATCTGTCCCCGGAAAATACCTTTATGGTATACGACGACAGCATCGAAGAAAATGAGCTGTTTGCGGTGTACTACTCCATTCGCAAGGACGACGGGCACGATACAAAAATTATATATGTCGCCACCGTCGTTACGAAGAATTTCCGCTATGTGCTGGACATCGAGGATATCGAAGGACCACAGGCGCTGCTGGAAGAGCCAGAACCGCACTACATGGACGAAGTGCCGATCGTTGCATACCAAAACAACAAGCTTGGCATTGGGGACTATGAGCTGCAGATCCCACTTATCGACGCGTACAACGCTCTGATGTCCGACCGTGTGACGGATAAAGAGCAGTTTGTAGATGCGATCCTTGCCCTGTATGGCTTTATGCTGGGGGACGAAGAGGGAAAAGATGCAGACGGTAGGACAGCGCCGCAGCGGTTAAAAGAAGATAAGCTGCTGGAAATGCCTGCAGATGCGAGGGCGGAATACATCACGCGGACGTTTGACGAATCCGGTGTTGAGATCTTGAAAAAGGCAATCGAGCAGGACATCCACAAATTTTCCCATATTCCGTGCATGTCCGATGAATCGTTTGGCGGCAATGTGTCGGGCGTAGCGATGGAGTTTAAGCTCCTGGGGATGGAAAACATTACGAAGATTAAAACGAGGTATTACCGCAAGGGGCTGCGTAAGCGGCTCCGTATTTTTGCCAATTTCCTCTCAAAAAAGGGGATTGCGGTAGATATTACAGGTATTACGCCGACCTTTACCCGCGCAATGCCGAAGAACCTGCTGGAAATTAGCCAGATCGTAAGTAACCTGTGGGGTAAGGTAAGCCGGAAAACGTTGCTGTCTCAGGTTCCTTTTGTGAATGATGTGGACGAAGAGCTGGAAGCTGTGGAAAAAGAAGAGCAGGAGAATCTGGAAAAGCAGCAAGCCATGTTTGGACTGGGCAGCAATACGCCGCCGGACACACCGTCAAAGGATGATGTAGATGAGTGATTACTGGGAACGTCGGAAAGCGCAGCAGATGTTTGAGTATATGGCTGGAGCGGAAGAGCGGGCGGGTAGCATCGCAAAGCTGTATCTGCAGGCATCCCGGTATTTTGCCGGGAAGATGGATACAATATTTGAACGGTACCGGAAGCAGAACGGTCTAAGCGAAGCGGATGCAAGACGGCTTCTGAACCAGATCAGAACGCCGGGAGATATCGACGAATTAAAACAGCTGTTGAGGCAGGCGACAGAAGACGGGGACAGCGAAAAGCGCAAACAGCTCCTTACGGAGTTGGAAGCCCCGGCATACCGGGCGAGACTGGAACGGCTGCAGCGGATGTATGGCAATCTGGATCAGGTCATGCAGAACATCTATAAACAAGAGCAGATCGAGCACGAAGCGTGGTATTTAGAGCTGGCAGCAGATGCCTATTATCATTCCGTGTACGATCTGCAAAAACAGACCGGTCTTGCCTATTCCTTTGGGTATATCTCCCAGAAGATGATAGAGCGTGTTATTAACAGCCGGTGGAGCGGTGCAAACTACTCCGAGCGAATATGGGGCAACACCCGGAAGCTTGCTGACGACCTGAAACAGGAATTACTGTTAAGCCTGGTAACGGGAAGGACAGACCGGGAAGCGGCAGAGGTATTTGCGCAGCGCTTTGCTGTGGGCGCAAGCTATGCAAGACGACTGATCCGGACAGAATCCTGTTATCTATGTACCCAGATGGACATGTTAAGCTATGAGGACTCCGAAATTGAGTATTATCGGTATCTGGCAACGCTGGATTTACGGACATCAAAAATCTGCCGGGAGCTGGACGGCAAAGTATTCAGGGTTGCGGATCAGCAGACAGGCGTAAACGCTCCGCCGATGCATCCGTGGTGCAGGTCAACTACTACAGCGGCACTGAGCGACGAAGATTTAGCCCGGCTTACCCGCAGGGCAATCGATCCGGTGACCGGAAAAGAAATCCATGTGCCTGCCGGCATGACATACGATCAATGGTATCAGACCTATGTAGTCGGAAATCCGGAAGCGGAGCTGAATGAAAAGAAGATCAGAAACCGATATTCTGACCGGAAGCAGCTCGAACGGTATCGGGCAATCATCGGCGACGACATACCGAAAAATCTGGATGAATTCCAGAATTTGAAGTATAATGAACCTGAGAAATGGAAAGAGCTTAAATCCTTAAAGGCGTACCTGAAAAAACATCCGGGGAACACCCGGCAGGATTACGATGTCCAAACAGCGCTGAAAGAAGCCGGAATAAAAGGAGTTGCAAAAGTAAACCCTGAAAAGCTGGATGTTTCTGGATATACCTATGATACGGATCACATTAATGCAGAGCGTGCCCACATGGTCAGTCGTGAAGAGGCGGAGCGATTTATAAAGGAATCTGATGTGTCGCTTACCAGATGGAATGGCAGGTTTGTAAATTATTACGGCAAAGACGGGGCAACGTATGTGGATGTAGAAAACAAGAACATCAGAACATCTTTTTCGAGCAGAGAGTTTGATGGAAATACCTTAAAAATCAGGGAGGTTGTAGAAAAGTATGCGGGAAAGAACAGTCATGTGCCCAATCCTGAAAAAGCAGATTGATGATACGGTATGCTATGACATCCATATGAATGTCGAGGGGCTGCTTCCTGACTGGGGAGTACCAAAGGAAGTTGTATGTATACCGGACTACAAGCGGATTTGTATGGAATGCAAAAATCATAAGGAGTAAATACCACCAGTCAAAAGACCGGTGGTATTTTTATACCCATTTTTAAGAAAGAGAGGAAGAGCAACATGGAAAATGAAGAATTTTTAAGACTGTGTAAAGCAAAGGTAGCTGAGTACACCAATGCACATATGGATAAGACAGATCGGCAACAGATACATGTAAATGACGTTTATTTAGTGTGGAGTTGCAAGGCATTACAGAACAACAAAGCACTGCTTAGCACTACAGTTCCGGATGGCATGTACTACGAACTGACATACAACGGCGATAAAAAGGAACTATATTTGGATGCTTATAAGAAATTTGAAAATCAGTGTTTTAAAATGTAGGAGGAGAAGAACATGAAGGCAATGTTATCACAGCCAATGGCTGGAAAGACTGACGCAGAAATTATTGCAACCAGAGAAAAAGCAATCAATGCATTAAAAGAAAAGGGATATGAAATTGTAAATACCCTTTTTACAGATGAATGGTATAGCAAAGAAAAAATGGAAGAACGCGGAGTCGTGCAGATTCCTTTATGCTTTCTTGCAAAATCCTTGGAGAATATGAGCTTGTGCCATGCTGCATATTTCTGTAAAGGATGGGAAAATGCCAGAGGATGCAGATTAGAGCATGATGCAGCAGTAGCCTATGGATTAGATGTCATTTACGAAGAATAATTGCGCCAACGCAACGGAGGGAGGTGAGAGCGGTGAAAGTGAAATGTATCAAACGTTACAGCGACATCAGACTGAAAGAGATCATTGAAGTCGGAACTGTTCTGGAAGTAGATAAAGAAAGAGCAGAGCATCTGATCCATGACGGCGTTGCTGAGGCGGTAAAGGAAACTGAGAAGGCAGCAGGCAGGGGAAAGGAATAGGTGATCCAAACATCTCCCTCTGGGACGCAGGGTGAAGCGTCTTATTTTTTATGCCTTTTCCCGGCAGGCGTTAAAGAACCGGGGGATCCAATAAACGAATGGTCCGGGCGTGTAAGCGAATAGACTGGGCGGAAAGGATGAGGAATGAAAAACAGATTTGCAAAAGCAGTATGCAAATACCCACTGAATATTCAGTTTTTTGCGGAGGGAGACGGTGCTGGTGCCGGAGACGGAAACGGCGGTGGTTCCGGAAGCGGATCGGATGGAAGTGGTACAGGCGATGGAGGAAGCGGGAGCAGTGGGCAGAGCTTTGACGATTTCCTGAAAAATGGAAATCAGGCAGAGTTTGACCGCAGAGTGAATAAGGCGGTTGAAACGGCAGTAGGAAACGCCCGTGAGAAATGGGAACTGCTGACGAATGATAAGCTGTCCGAAGCAGAAAAGCTCTCCAAAATGACAAAAGAGGAAAAAGCACAGTATCTGGCACAGAAGCAAGAAAAGGAGCTTGCAGACCGGGAAGCAAGCATTACCAAACGGGAGCTTATGGCAGAAGCAAAAAATACCCTTACCGAGAAAAAGTTGCCACTCGGTTTGGCAGAAATTTTGAACTATACGGATGCGGAAAGCTGTAAATCCTCTATGGCAGCGGTCGAAAAAGCGTTTCAGGAAGCCGTGGAAGCTGCGGTAGAAGAAAAGCTGAAAGGCGGGAAACCGCCGAAAAAGGCAGGTGATCAGGGCGATGATCTGGCTGCGCAGGTTGAAAAAATTATGATGGGGTACTAACCCGGAAAGGAAAGGGAAATAAAGAATGGCAATTAACACATTAGCGACTGCAACACTGTTCCAGAAGACTCTGGATAAAGCTGCAGTGAGAGAAGCTGTAACCGGATGGATGGACGGAAACGCAGGACAGGTTAAGTACAGCGGCGGCGCGGAGATCAAGATTCCGAAGATGTCTGTGCAGGGGCTTGCGGATTACGACAGAGACAACGGCTACCAGCAGGGCGGCGTTACTCTGGAATACGAAACCAGGAAAATGACGCAGGACAGAGGAAGAATGTTCCAGCTTGACCCGATGGATGTCGACGAAAACAATTTTGTGACCACTGCAGCCGCAGTTATGGGGGAATTTCAGAGAACTTTTGTAATTCCGGAAATCGACGCATACCGTATTTCTAAAATTGCAACAGAAACAATTACCGCAAAGAAAGCGGGCATGATCGAATACGGCTATACCCCGGGCGCTGCAAGCACTTCTGCGCTGAGAAAACTGAAAGAGGGTATTAAGGCAGTAAGAGACCTGTATAATGGTCCTTTGGTATGCCACGCAACCCCTGACTTTATTATGGAGCTGGAGTTGGAACTTGCAGGAAAGATTACGTCGGTGACATTTGCTAAGGGCGGCATTGATACGCAGGTACCTTCTGTGGATGGCGTGCCGATCATTTCCACACCATCCAACCGGATGTACAGCGCTATTAAGATTCTGGACGGTAAGACTGTCGGGCAGGAAATTGGCGGTTACAATAAAGGTGATGCTGCAAAAGACCTGAACTTCTTTATTTGCCCCAGAACTACGCCGATTGCAGTTACCAAACAGGATGTGATGAGAATCTTTGATCCTATGACAAACCAGAAACTGAACGCATGGCAGATGGATTACAGACGATTCCATGACATCTGGGTACTGGATAACAAACTGGACAGCATCTTCCTGAACATCAAAGACGCGGAGGGTTGATATGCGGCTGATCTTTAAAAATGTGGAGCGGGAAACCGATGATCCTGCAAGAATCCGGAAACTGAAAGCGGAAGGATACGAGGAAATGGACCCTGTACCGCAGGAAGAAAGCGAAGAGCAGACGGAAGCGCTGGAAGAAATGAGTGTTTCCGCGCTGCGTGCGCTGGCAAAAAGGAAAGGGCTGGATGGAACCTCTGGACTGAATAAAGAGGAACTTCTGGCAGTATTAAAGGATGTGATCTGATGGACAACATCGAAAAACTGCAGGTTCTTACCGGAGAAAAGGACGGCGTTATTTTGACCGTACTGCTGGAGGATGCAGAACAGTTTGTCCTGTCCTACACGAACAGAACACGGATGATCCCGCAGCTTGATAATACCGTCCGTGAACTGGCGCTGATTGCATATAACCGGCTCGGGACAGAGGGTGAGAGCAGCCGGAGCGCATCCGGCGAATCCTACAGCTTCGATAATGCACCGAAGCAAATATATGACATCCTGAACCGGTACAGGCTGGCAAGAGTAGGAGGACGGGTCTATGAGACTGAGACGGAACCGACTGATTGAATGCAATCACAGGCGTGCGATTCCGGTAAAAGATAAGGAGGGCGTGACCACGATCGAATATGGCACGCCGTCTTCTTTTTTTGCGGAAATGTGGGCAGGTGGAGGAAAGCTGCAGGCGGAACGTTACGGAATCCGTTTGCCGAACATCCGGAATTTACGCCTTGATGGAGACTATCGGGAGATTATGGAGAACGGAGAAGTACGGTACGAGTTTGATGACGGCTTCTCCGTGTCCGTGAACGACGGTATCTGTATTTATTCCGCGCCGGATCAGGAACCGGATTATAAAGTCGTGGCGGTTTATCCTTATGGACATCTTGTGTTGGAGGTGGAACGCAGATTTGAAGGTGGAATTTGAGGATCTGAGCAGGCAGATGTCTGAGTTATCCCGGCTTCCAGCCGGGCTGCGTGGAAGCCTCGGCAGACAAATTGCGCTTGTGCAAGCTGCAGCGAAAGAAGAGGCGCCTGTAAGACGTTTTGGAAGCGGCGGCGGTGAGCTACGGCAGAGCATCCTGACACAAATGGAAACATACTCTGATCGGATGGTTGCGATCTGCTACACCAACAAAGGGTATGCGTCATATGTGGAGTTTGGTACGGGTCCAAACGGAGAAGCCCACCACGCCGGAATATCTCCGGATGTGCAACCGGTGTACAAACAGCGCGGTTGGGTGATACCGGCGGATGCAATGTCCGTGGAAGCGGCGCAGGCCTATGGCTTTGGAATTGCCAGAGACGGCGACAAGGTAATCGGATATTACACCAGAGGGCAGGCAGCGCGCCCGTTTATGTACCCGGCGTTGAAAAACAACGAGGGCGAGATTATCCGGCGCTTGTCCGCCGATCTGAGAAAAGAGGTAAGGAAACTGTGAAAAATGTAAAAGACGAAGTGTTTGCGGCGCTGCAGGCGGTGTGCGACAACGTGTCAGATGTATACCCGACATCTTGGGTGGATCTTCCGGCGATCCAGTACACCGAAGAGGAAAACAGGGTGTATGAGCGTACCGCAAACAAGGAAGATAAAGCATCTGTTCGTTACCGGATTGATATCTGGAATAGCGGGAGCACATCGGGAATGGCGCAGGCTGTAGATGCTGCCATTGCCGCGCTTGGGCTGGTGCGAACCGGCTGCAGCGATGTCCCGGATCCATCCGGCATGCGACATAAACAGATGCGTTATGAAGGTATCATTGACATGGATTCCGATATTGTGTATTGGAACGGTAACAATTATTAAAGGAGGAATGTGAAATGCTGGCAAATGGAGCAGCTTTAGGCTACAAAGAAACCAAAGAAGGAGCAAGCTATACAGACCTTGCAGGATTAAAGGAAATCCCTGAAATTGGTTCTGATCCTGAAAAAGTAGAAAACACTACCTTAAAGGACAAGGTAAAACAGTATGAAATGGGCATCGGTGATCCGGGCGATATGGTCTATAAGTTCAAGTACGACAACAGCTCGGCGGAAAGCTCTTACCGCAAATTCCGCGAAATGGAAGCATCGAAGAAAACCTATTATTTTGAGGAAACTGATCCGGATGGAACGAAAATCGAGTTTGCGGCACAGCCCTCTGTGAAAAGAACAGGCGGCGGCGTCAACGGCGTTATTGAGTTTGATGTAACGATGGCACTGCAGAGCGAACTTACATTCACCGATCCGGCGTAAAGGAGGGCAACATAAATGGACTTTTTTGGAAATACAACACCTGGTTCGCAGATGCCTATGCAGAATGAAACTTATCAGCCTACAGAAAATGCTGCGGTGCAGGAAGAAAAGAAAGCGCCGCAGAGAAATCCTTTTGCAATCTGGGAGGTCGGTGGAGAGACTTACAGGTTAAAGCTGCAGACTGCAGGTGTCAAAGAGCTGGAAGCGAAATATAAAGGCTCCATCATGGAGCTGATGTCGTTCAAGGGTGGGATGCCACCGCTGACCGTTATGTTGGATGTTGCACACACGGCGATGAAGCCGTGGACGCATAAGGTATCTGCAAAGGATATGGAGTCACTGTATGACAAATACGAGCAGGGAGGCGGCGACCTGCTGAGCTTCTTTACCAACGTATACCTGGAAGTATTCCTGGTGAGCGGTTTTTTATCGAAATCGGTGGCAGCGGAAATGTCCGAGTCACTGGCGGAAATGCGCAAAGAACTGTAAGCGAGTTACTGGACGAGTTGTATCCGAAGTTTCTGGACATGGGATATAGCCCGTCTTTTTTCTGGGAATGCAGTCTTGCTGAGGTAGTTGATCTGTTCGATTCCTATCGCAGACGCGAAGATCGACGGCAGAAAGAAAAAGACGAAGCATTTAAGGTGCGGGCTTTGAGCCTTCAGGTATTAGCTTTGCAGATCAGGGATGCGGTGTGGGGAGAAAAAGACAGCGATTTCCGTACAGTACAACATTTTTACCCTACATTATTCCCGGAAACAGAAAAAGTAGATCGAGAATTGATAAAACGAAACGAAAGAATGCGCAGATTTGCGGAGGAACATAACCGACTCTGGCAGCAGGCGCACAGCGGAAAGGAGGAAAGCTGATGTCAGGGACGACACTGGAACGCCTGCAGGTCATTATCGAGGCGAGTGCAACCAAATACAAAAAAGAAATGGATGCAGTCGCGCAGAAAACCCAGAAAGCAGAAGCGATCGTTGACCGCTGTATGTCCCGCGTGAACAGCATCGTCGGGAAGGCGAACACGGGGAACGCCGAGAAGACAGTAGACAACCTTACTGCGAAGTTAAAGCGGCAGCAGGAAGCGATCGACAAGCAGGGCTTTAAAATAGATAACCTGCGGCGGAAACTGCTTGATTTACAGTCTGGAAACGCCAGAAATGCAACCATTGCAAATCTGGAAGCGCAGTTGAAGGCGGCAGAAAAAGAGTTTGCAGCGGTAGACAAACAGATGCAGCCGCTACTGGATAAGCTCTCTGATTTACGAGATCAGGAGGCTATGGGGCTTACCCCATATGGATTACAGGAAGTCGAAAAACAAATTGACGCCCTGAATCCGGAATACGATGAACTGGAAGATAAGGTACTGTCTTTACAGAATCGTCTCGAAACTGCCCGGATGAATCCGGAAAGCACCGCAGAAGTGCAAAAGCTGAACGGGGAACTGCAGCTTGCCAACGAGAAGTTGGAACGACTGACCGGCGAGGCAGCACAGACGCAGGCACAGCTGGATGCTGCCGGAAAAGCGACTGAAAAAGGCAACGGCTTCGAAAAATGGCGGAACGGGTTGCAGAAAGTATCTGGGTTGTTGTCCAGAGTGGATGCAAAAATCAGCGGAATTATCGGCGGATTTACCAAGACCAAACGCCGGATTGATAGCTGCAGTGCAAGTACGGGAAACTTATCCAGGCATGTGAGCAGGATCACGAATCTACTTCGGTTTTCCATCCTGTCGCGGGCATTTTCTGGCGTGTTTAGCGGATTGGGAAGTGGATTTCAAAATCTTGCACAGTACAGCAACGAAGCCAACGTGGCGTTATCCGGTTTGTGGTCTGCATTGGGGCAGTTGCAAAATGCGGTCGCAGCGGCAGCAGCACCTTTGCTGGAAGCGCTTGCCCCGGCTCTGATTAAGATCATCGAACTTGCAACGATGGCGGTAACGGCGATCGGACAGCTGTTCGCAGCACTGACCGGAAAAGGCACTGTCATAAAGGCAACGAATGCCTATAAAGACTATGCAGCGAGCCTGAAAAAGACGGGTGCAGCTGCGAAAGATGCCACACTCGGAATCGACGAGCTGAATGTGATCCAGAAGCAATCTGGTTCTGGAGCATCCGGCGGGCTGAATCCGGGCGACATGTTCGAAGAAGTTCCAATCGAAAACAAGTACAAAGACCTGGCGGGCAAGATCAAAGATTTCTTTTCGAAATTATTTGCACCTCTGAAAGAAGCATGGAACCGGGAAGGTCAGTTCGTAATGGATTCCTGGAAGTATGCGTTGGATGAGGTCAAAAAGCTGGTGCAGGACATCGAACGAGATTTTCTGACGATGTGGAACCAGGAAGCCACAATCGCCATGTTTGCGGATATCCTGCATATTATCGGGGATATCGGTCTGGTGGTCGGAAATCTGGCGAAAAATTTCCGCGAAGCGTGGAACGCAAACAACGCAGGACTGAGAACGCTGGAAAACATCCGCGATATTTTTGCGGTAATTATTTACAATATCCGGCAGGCTGCAGACGCTACCGTGGAATGGTCGGCAGGCTTGAACTTTAAGCCATTGATGGAGATGATCGCACAGTACACAAAGTCTTTGATTCCCGTGTTTGGCGCATTGTCCGGTGTGATATCGGATTTCTATGTGCAGGTGCTTTTGCCGCTGGGGGAATGGACGATTGAAAAAGGGCTGCCTGATCTTCTTCGGATCCTGAAAGAATTTAACGATAAAGTAAACTGGGCGCAAATTCGGCAAAATTTATCTGATTTCTGGGATCGACTGGAACCATTTGCAGAAACAGTTGGCGAAGGACTGCTGATCTTTCTGGAAAAGCTGTCCAACCTGACAGCGAATTTTCTGAATAGCGAAACACTGAACAATTTTCTGGACCATCTGGCGGACTGGATGGATAAAATCCAGCCGGAAGACGTTGCGAGAGGAATCGAAAATCTTGCGAAAGCATTTATTGCATTTAAGGCATCTGTGCTTGCTTTTAAGGTAGGTTCTGCTGCGTACAATGCAATCAAATTCTTACAGGGAACCTTGCCTGTGCTAAAAGGGCTCGGTTGGATTACGCTGGGCATTACCGTAACCATGATCGGTGTGGAAGCATACGAGAACTGGAAAAAAGATATTGAGTACATTCAAGAAAACGGCTGGAAAGCATTCCATTCAAAGAATCGGCAGGAACGTGCAAACAGTCCTTGGGCGATTTACGGGCATGACTCGACCGGAGTTGGAAACATTCAGGGCGAGAACGACGCTTATAATCCGTATGAAAATGCTGATTTTAGCTGGGTCGAAGAGTGGAAAAATAAGTTTCTGGAATGGCAGGCGAACAACCGCGCAAGCCGGGAAGCGGATCAGGCAGAGTGGGATCAATGGTTTAATGATCTTGGCGATAAATTCTCGAACTGGTATGAAAGCGAAGTTGCACCGTGGTTCACAGAAGAAAAGTGGACAGAGCTTTTTACAAATGTGAAGACCAGTTTTGAAACCAAATGGGCTGAAATTGTGGACTGGTGGCAAAACACAGCAATTTATACATGGTGGGAAGAAAACGTAACACCGTGGTTCTCCGAAGAAAAATGGTCGGAATTGTTGGAAAACATCAGAATAAGTTTTGAGACCAAGTGGGATGAACTTGTAGACTGGTGGTCGAATACCGCTATCGTTACATGGTGGGACGAACATGTAAAACCTTGGTTTGACACTGAAAAATGGAAGATGATGCTGGAAAACATAAAAACGTCTTTCAAAAAGAAATGGGACGAAACTGTTCTGCAGTGGAAAACGGACATCCAGAAATGGTGGGACGAGCATGTTGCACCGTGGTTTACAAAAGAACGTTGGCAAAAGCTCGGGGAAAACCTGAAAAATGGAATTTACGAGGGCTTTAAGGGACTTGCAAACAAGGTAGTTGATGTACTGAACAATGTAATTTCTTCGTTGGAAAGCATGTTGAATACTGCGCTGGATGGCATAAATGATTTGCTGTCTAAGTTAAACGAATCCCCGCTTGGAAAGATGCTTGACTTTGATTTTCAGGTCAGAAACGTTTCTTTTGGTCGCATTCCGAGATTTGAAGATGGCGGTTTTCCGGATCGAGGCAGCCTGTTTATTGCAAACGAAGCGGGACCCGAAATGGTTGGGCGCATCGGAAGAAGACCGGCGGTCGCAAACAGCGATCAAATTGTCGATGGTATTACGGCGGGCGTTGCAAACGGTAACGAAGTATTGGCAGAACTGCTGGTGCGGGTGATCGAACTGCTGGAAAAGATCAACGATCGGGACCCTGAAATTGTCTTTGATACCGCAGAGGGCATTAAAGCCATGCGGGAAAGAGAAGCAAGAAACGGGGTTGTATTCACATAACGGGGCGCGAAAGCGTCCCGCTTTTTGAAAGTAGGTGAGTAATTTGTGGCATACATCTATGTAGACGGAGAGGAATTTCCTTACCCGGAAAGAGGACTGAACGTAATTGTCACAACTCCTGTAAACTCTGCCAGGGACACAAAGGCGGAGGTTGTCGGGCAGCGAATCAGCCGAGATCAGTATAAAATCAATAATTTGAAGTGGCCCATGCTGTCGGCAGAACAGTGGTCGTTTATCTTAAAAAAGTTCCGCGAAGGCTTTGGTGTGCCGGTAACCTTTCCGGATCCCATCACACAGGACTGGATAACCTTAAAGATGTATCCGGGGGATCGCAGCGCGGAGCCGTACTGGATCGATGATGAGGACAAACCGACACGATACCGGAACTGCAAAGTGAATATTATTGATTGCGGGGTGTGAGGAATGCAGCATGTATCAAAAGAATATAAGACCTCCATGAAACAGATATGGCGGAATATCGGCTATATAAAGGTATATCTCGGGATCATAAACGAAGATGCACAAAAGCTTGTATCTGCGCAGGATATTCGGAATAATTTCGTATATTTTGCGGATGCGAATAAACCGTTCGATTCCTACCCGGTAGACCATATTTATGCCACCGCTGAACAGGATTTCGCAAAGACGGACGGCAGCATGTACTTTCTGCCGGAATCACCGACCGCTGATTTTTTTAATCAGGGCATCGTGACGCAGGATTTATCTGGGACCTTATATGTAGTGTTTGAGCATGAGGGACTGGATATTAAAGGGCTTACGATAGACTTCGGAGAATGCTATCCGGTTGATTTTACAGTCACAAACGATCATGGGACGCATGCGTACACTGGAAATGAGAAAAGTCGATGGGTAACCGAAGATGTATTTTACGGGACAACGTATCTGATCATTACGCCTACCAAAATGGTCAACGGCGCTGGGCGGCTGCGTGTAAAAGAATTTATCTGCGGGATTGCGAATGTGTATACGGACAAGGAAGTGCAAGCGTTTACTTATAAGGACGTTGTATCCCCGATTTCGGAAAAACTTCCGTCGCAGGACATGACTGTGACGATCGGGAATCTGGATCGTTATTACAACGCGGACAACCCAGAAAGTGCTGTGCGGTTTCTGGAAACCGGGCAGGAGATTCGGGCGTATTTTGGATATGATGTAAATAACGACGGCAAAATCGAATGGCTCGACCCGTTTAACGGATACCTTAAAAAATGGTCGGCGGACGATCAAAAGGCAAAGTTCACGGCGACAGACCGATTTGACAATATGACCGGGAAATACCACAAGGGCACTTATCACCCGAACGGGATTAGCCTGTACGCGCTGGCAGAGGACGTGCTCACGGATGCAGAAGTAGACCCGCGAGAATATTTTATCGACCCGTATTTGAAAAAGGTAACGGTTCAAAATCCAATCCCCATTGTAAAACATACAGAAGCGCTGCAGATGATCGCAAATGCGGGACGTTGCATTATGACGCAAGACCGGAGGAAAAAGATAACCCTCCGGTCTTCCTTTTTGCCTGATGTGAATGCAAATTCGGAGAATCAAACGGCGTTCAGCCGGGTGGAGAATATCCTCATGGACGATCCTGTAGACGCGTATGCAATGGGAAGCAGAGATTTTTCTACGACGGACGGCAGCATGTACTTCCTGCCGGAGAATACAGAATATCTTTCGATCGGGTATGTGAGCGATTCTGTAGCTGGTGCAGACGGCACTTTTGACCCACCGCCGAAAATAGATGTTGTGCTGGAAGCTGGGTATACCTGCTATGGGCTGCAGCTGAATTTTAGGTCAGTCGCACCACAGGAGGTTGTTGTGCGAACCTTTTACAACGGCGAAACGGTAGATGTTTATACCGTGGTAACCCCTGACCTGAATGCAGTGCTGGACGAAGAGCTGCAGCTTTTTGACCGGATGGAAATTACTTTTACGAAGTCTATTCCGGGTAGCCGTGTGACGCTGGACAAGCTGCAGCTCGGAAACGTTACGGATTATGTCCTGGATGACAGGGAGCTACTGGGAAATACGCCGATTGGAACGGTGGACACCAGATTAAAAGCGTTGACCATAAAGAAATGGGTTTACGCAGAGACGGAGACAGTGGAAGACCTGAGTAGCGGTGACATCATCGTGGATGCGGACGGGCAGGAGCTGGAAATCACCATGAATGATCCGGCATACGGCTATGCGGTTGAGCTGGATCAGGAGGAAATCAGCTGCGAAATTGCAGAAAGCTATAGCTATTATGTAAAGTTACGGTTTTCAGGCGTGAGCCAGTCTACGACCGTGAAATACACCCTGAAAGGGCATAAATACACGGTCTATGAAGGAAATTACAGGGTGCAGCACGATACGATTGGGGCAGAAAAAGAATGGAAAAACCAGCTTGTTAGCACCGACTTGCACGCTGCTGATCTGGAAGAGTGGATCGCGGGATATTACCGGAACAACCTGCAGTATGAATTTAAGTACCGCGGTGACCCGCGTGTAGACGCAAACGATCTGTTTTATCTGCAGCGGGAGAATCTGGACACTGCGCTGATACGCGCACATGAAGTACAGCTTACTTATAAAGGAAGCTGGGAAGGGAAAATGAAAGCCAGGAGGAACAAATGGGCTGGATAGAACCGAAAACGGACTGGGACCCGACAAAAGACAGACTGAACCCGGAATCCTACAATCGTATCCGGAACAATCTGGCAGTGCTGGGAGAACTGGTGAATGAGATTTACGCCCCGCTTACGCTGGAAAGCATGGGCGAAGAAAAGAACTATTCCAGCTGGTATTATGCACGGGAATTTAATGTGTTTGAACGAAACCTCGATGCAATAAACCAGACATCCTATAACAAAGTTATAGGGACAACAAAAACATTTTTTGACAATGGGCCATTTATCGACAGCAGCGAACTGAACAGAATCGAATCTGCAACGTTGCGACTATATGAAATTGGTCAGAACCATAAAAAAACATTACCACGCCTGAGTGTACGCTTGGGCAGTTTGAAAGGAGTTAAATAAATGGGAGTAAAACAGGTAAAAGCCGTCATTAACGGCGTAACAACAGTCCTTACGCTGAACAGTTCGACAGGAAAGTATGAGGCGACGATCACAGCCCCGGCAAAATCCAGTTATAAGCAGACAGGACATTATTATCCGGTGTCTGTAACCGCGGAGGACTTGGCTGGAAATACAACCACGGTGAATGATAAACACAGCACGCTTGGATCAAATCTGCGCCTGACCGTAAAAGAAAAGGTTGCGCCGATCATTGCGATTACATCACCTACATCCGGTGAGCTTACTGCAAACAACAAGCCCACAATTACGTTTAACGTAACAGATGAAGATTCCGGTGTGGCAGCAAGTACTGTGAAACTGTACATCGACGACAAGGAAGTTACAGGACTTACCAATTCGGCAATTTCAAACGGTTATACCTTTACCTATACTGTTACAACAGCCCTTGTCGATGGAGCACATACTGTAAAAGTAACCGCATCCGATAATGACGGTAACGCAGCAGGTGCAAAGACCCTGACCTTTAACGTGCTGGCTACAGCTCCGAACCTTGCGATCACCAGCCCTGCAGAAGGCGCTTACTTCAAGGCGAAGACCGTAAGCTTCGCAGGTACTACAAACGGCGCGAAGCTGACCGTAAAGGTGGGCAACGGAACTGCACAGAATGTAACAATTGCGGACGGCAAATTCTCCGGAACTTTCGATCTGGCAGCGGAAGGCAAGAACGTTGTCACGTTTGTGTCCACAAGCGCATCCGGCGTTACCACAACGATTACCAGAAACCTGTATCTGGATACAGTCGCACCTGCTATTTCTGCGGTTACAATTACTCCGAACCCCGTAGATGCAGGCAAGACCTATATCATTTCCGTATCCGTAACGGACTAAGGAAAATGATATGGTCGTAAAGCTGACAGGAAAAGTAAACGGCGAGACTATCATTTTTGAACGCAAAGCGGGAGGATTGTGGGTAACTGCAATCCCCCGCGTAAAAAGCGGTGCCTACGCTGTGGAGCTGACAGCAGTCGATGAAGCGGGAAATAAGACGTTTTGTACAAAATATATCCTGACAGTTGACCTCGGCGCGCTTGCGGTAAAACTGGAACCGTTCCCGTACAGCGTGCAGCTGTTGCAAAGTAGTTTCCGGGAGGGCATGCGCATGACGGCGACATTTGATTATGGAGAAAGCAAGCATATCCGGCTGCTTGTAGTCTCGCGAAAAAAGGAAGATTTTGACATATCGAGCGCGTCGTATGTCCTTACGAAGGATGGCGCAAACGATCCGGAAGACAGCGGCAATGTGGTTATTGATGAACATGTTTTAGATGCACTTATAGCGCCAATGCAAAAAGGACGGTATAAGCTGACTATTACATATCACATTACAAATGAGACATTTGTAGAGGAAGTGCATATTGCTGTATTGTAAGGAGGTGTGTCTGTGGGAATCGCAATCACAAAAGTTACTGTGTCGAAAAATCCTGTTGGCACATCGGAAAAGTTCCTGATCACGGTGACAGTTAAAGAACTTACCAGCGAGCCGACGATGTACCGGCTCCCTTACACGTTGGGAAAGGAAAAAGGAGGACTGAAATAAAATGGCAAAACAGGTACTGCCTACGAACTTTATGGATGATATTCTGAATGAATCCATGAACGGGAAAAGAAGATGGATCATTACGCAGAACGATGATGGTACATACACATTTGAGGATGCGACCACCTACGACCAGCTTGGAAATACTTTCGGGCAGGCACAGGTGAACGAGATGAATAAAGCGATCAACGAGAGCGTCGATCAAGCGCGGGTGATTGATGATTACAAAACGCTGGCGGCAGTAAACCAGAACGGTTTCGTGCCAGGCGCGAAACCAGTTGCTCAGTTAATTAGTGATTTGGGTGGTCTGTCTTTTGGACAAGACGCGGATGGCAACTGGGGATACAAAGCGGGAGGTGCGGATACAGTAACCCCTTTTAAAGGTGATCCGGACTTTGATTACGAACACGGAATTTCGATTCCGTATGTTGTAGCTGCTGGAAACCCGAACGTTTTACATTATTATACAATGACCGCGGAAGATGCGGCTTACTCTTATCTTGCACTATTCGCGGTTACGGCTGGTAGCGTGGTATCGATCGAACTTAGCGGGGTTAGTGGCCCATCCATTGTATGTAATAAGCCGGGTGGAAGCTATTCTTTCGCGCTAATCGCGAACCCTGTTTTGAACGGAAAAGTTAATTTTAGGCACGGAGGAACTGGTGACGGACATGTTTACAAACTTATGATTAAGTAATATTAGCGATACCAGACTCTTACAATCTCCGATCCATACGCATTTCCGCTATTGTTTGAGGTGCTAAAGGTGATTGTTACGGATTCTGTTGTATATGTCACGTTAAGAGCGTTCCATCCTTCCCACCCTCTTGATACAAGACCAGCGCAAACAATCTCTCCAGCATCAGGGATATCAGCCAATAAAATATTTTTGGTGGCAGTTCCAGATGCAATCGTGAAATCGATTGATTTAAGAAAAGAAGACGGTGCTGGTATTGCCCTGTTGTTAATATAATAAACTTTGACATAAAGACCTTTTAAACCATTAACGGATGTCATTACAAGTTCGGAGTTGCTATGTTTTACATAGGAAACACCGATACCGGCGTTTAATTGGTTCGTTCCTCCATTGTACACTTCAATGAAGAAATCTTTTCCATGAACCATAGATCCAAAATTAGGAATTTCAGATACTTTTGTAAAATGATATCCGTGATGCCATTGTCCAAATTCGTGTTCTTTAAAGTCTACTCCGCCACAGTCAAGAACCGAATACTCTGGCGTTTCACCCAATTTTTTTCGCACTGCATCAGCACCTACAATGTAAAAATCGACTCCGTCCTGCTCCAGAGAGCAGCCGCCCAAATCACTACTTAATGAAGTAACCCGTAAACGAACCCAGTAGGGTTCTTTTTGCTATGAAAGGAAAATGATATGGCATATATTAAATTCCGAAATTCAAAAGACTTTGTAAAATGCCTCATCGAACCGAAAGGAAATATTGTTTCGCTTGCCTTTCCTCTTGGCGAAGCTATATCCACAAATACAAGCGGCTTTGACACTTATCTGGATGACAAAGGGGAATTACTTATCGGAGAATATGGCGCATATACTACGGTATATCGAAATTGTCCGGAAAAAAACGGCTATGAACTGTCGAACGATGGAAGTGTGTACACGGAGCCGGAGAAGATTATTTCTTTCCGGGCGGAAGCAGGCGGAAGTTTAGACGGCGAGACAGATCAAGTGGTGCAGGATTATGCGGATTTGGATATACCTACACCGAAACCGGAACAGAATTATGTATTCGTGGGATGGGTTCCGGAAATCCCGGAATCCGGAGCGGTAAAGGAGAGCACTGTGTATCATGCGACTTTTGAATATGTACCTACATTAGAGGAAGTACAGGAGGCGAAAGTGACAGAAATGAATACGCTGCAGCAGAGCATTATTGCAAGCGGGCTGGATGTTATTCTTAGCGACGGAACAACCGAACACTTTACGCTTACCGGGCAGGATCAGACCAGCTTGATGGGGTTGCAGACGCAGGTAGCAGCCGGCGCAGAAAATATCCCTTGGCACACCAGTGATGAAAAGGAACACTGCAAATTTTACAGCAATGCGGATATGCTTCTGATTGTAACCGCGGCTATGGAATTTGTGACATGGCATGTGACTTATTTCCGCGATCTAAGAATTTACATCCGCAGTATCGAAGATAAAGTTGCTGTGGCGGCGATCCAGTACGGAACTGACATTCCGGAGCAGTACCAGAGTGCGCCGCTGAAAGCGATGCTTGCGGCTCAGAATACATGAGAATGGTAAGACCGCTAATCTTGTGGATGATCGGCGGTCTGATCTATACGCTTCTGGAAATTGTAACCCGCGGTCGTAGCCACTGGACAATGTTTATTGTTGGTGGATTATGCTTTTACCTGATTGGACTTATAAACGAGGTTATTCCGTGGGAAATGGCTTTCTGGAAACAGTGCATTATCGGGAGCTTTGTGGTTACCGGGATCGAATTTGTTTCCGGTTGTATCGTAAACTTGTGGCTTGGCTGGAATGTCTGGGACTATTCCCATCTGCCACTCAATCTTTTGGGGCAGATATGTTTGCCGTTTTCGCTGTTGTGGGTACTTGTTTCAGGTATGGCTGTGATTTTGGACGATTACCTTAGATATTGGCTGTTCAAGGAAGAAAAGCCACATTACAGGCTGTTTTAGAAGCTACGTTCTGCTATTCTTGTGGCAGGAGGTGCGCCATGAAAGAACAAATCGTAATGGATATTTTGCGGGAAATGACGGCGATTTTGACGCAGGAACAGTTAATGAGGCTGAAAGAGGTTGTGCGTGTGCAACTGTGCGGATACGACATTCGCAAGAGAGAAACCACTCTGATGCGAACGGATCAGAACTGGTTAAATTATCTGCAAATGTATCTGGATGGTTTCCGACAAAACGGGAAGTCCACGGGAACGATAGAGCAGTACAATTTGCATTTAAGCCGAATGCTCTCGTATGTTGCAAAGAATGTGCAAGATATAGAGGACGACGACCTGATTTCGTACATGTACAAGTATCGTGCGTTACGCAAGGTATCGAACAGATATCTGAACAATATGCGCCTGGTATTTAACAGCTTTTTCCGATGGCTGCAGCGTCGCAAAGTAATCTTTCGTAATCCGGTGGACGGGCTGGAACCGATTAAGTATAAGCAGGATGTTAAAAAGCCGTTGTCTCCGGAAGAGCTGGAAAAGGTGCGCTGTGCCTGTGAGCAAGAGCGCGATCTGGCCATAGTCGAATTTTTATATTCAAGTGCGGTCAGGGTGTCAGAATTATGCCAGCTGAATCGGGACGATATTTGCTGGGAGTCTGATGACGTCATGGTATTGGGAAAAGGCAATAAAGAGCGGGAGGTGTATCTTAACGCTCGGGCACATTTGCACCTGAAGCAGTATCTGGAAAGTAGGACAGATGGCAATCCGGCCTTGTTTGTAGGAACGCGCGCACCGCACGAACGCCTGACAAAATCCGGAGTCAGAAATATCCTAAAAAAGATCGGGAGTGCAGCGGGGGTAAGCAAAGTGCATCCGCACAGGTTCCGGCGGACATCGGCAACAGATCTGCTCCGCATGGGCATGCCGATCGAGCAGGTGCAAGAGCTTTTGGGGCATGTCAAAATCGAGACGACGCGAATCTATTGTACAGTAACAAAGGAACAGGTACGGGCATCACATCGTCGCTTTATGGCAACATGATGTGAGCACATCATATGGATTTTTTGAGACCGCCGCAAGACGGTCTAAGAGAGGTTGTAGGTGTAAGTTGCACCGGTGCAACGGTGGCAGGGGCGGGCGAGAGTATTAAGTAGTGATTTGGGTGGCTGCTCATTTGAGCAGGAAGGCGATAATTTTTATGTAGTAGGTGCTGATGCAGTCCGAAAAAAATTGGGTAGCAGCGGGATTGGCGGAACGTTAGAAACCGTTGCAGTAAGAGACCGAACTGTAATGACAAGGAATTATATTTTTAACAATACTGGAGATTACGTATCACTAGTTTTAAACGTAAAAACTCCTCCCAATGGAGGAAATGCAAATTCTGTGACTGTTTATGGTACTGCTATTGGTACAAGCACTTATAAACAAATCCAAAAGATAACTACACTTAATGCAGATGTAACTGTAAATATCAAAGGGTATTATCATATAAAGCTTGCTGTTACTGCCAGCCATTCCGGAAATGTTGGGCATTCCTACGAAGCCACGACAATAACAACCTATGCTTTATCGTAACACCGGCGCAATCATTCGATACTTATCTTATTACTTCTGTCAGGGCGTTTGGTTTTAAGTAAATCATTCAAGTTTAATACAGACATAGAATGCCGCACCTGAACCGTATCCGCCGTATACTTTGAACCCAGTATCCGTTACTTCTTGTAACGCGAGCCGGTTTCCTGTACTTGGGCCAGTAGGAAATGATCTTCTGATGCACTTTGGCGGGTTTGAAGACCCAGAATCCCAGATGAATTCATTTTGTAATTCAGTCCACCACAGCACCAGAGTTCGATCGTTTCCGCTATTCCCATTGTAAAAAGCTTTGGTTATATCGCTTCCGCCAAGAAATCCATACATGATGAAATCTGGCTTAAAACCAACATCGACGGTCGCGCCATTCGGATTCCCGTTATTGCCTAGAAATTTAAAACCTCCCATCGCTACTTTGGAACTTTTAAAAGGGATTACTGGATCAGCACCTCCAATCCTGTATCCCCAGCTGCCGTCTGCATCCTGACCAAAAGACAGACCGCCCAAATCACTACTTAGTTGAGCAAGGAATAAAAAAACTATGTTAATAAGATCCGCAAGGGTCTTAATTTTTTACCCTCCAAAACGAGGGAGAAAGTGAGGAACACATGAAACAGGTATACATTGTAATTCAAGGGACGGTAGCAGCGTTTATTGCATGGCTGTCGGCAAAAATGGGCATTTTGCTCCCAGTCATGGGCGTGCTGATGGGAATGATGGTTATGGATTACATCACAGGGATGCTGGCCAGCAAGAGGGAGGCCCTTGACCATCCGGATGACCCGACGTATGGATGGTGTTCCCGGCGCGGTGCGGAGGGCATCATCAAAAAAGTAGGCTACCTGTGCGTGATTGCTGTGGCGATGGTTGTTGATTATCTGATTCTCAGAGTGGCAGCGGAGGCAGGATTTGAAGTAGCGACAAAGGCATTTTTTGGACTGTTGGTAGCAGTATGGTACGTCCTTAACGAATTATTATCCATAATCGAAAATGCAGGACGCATGGGAGCACCAGTGCCGGAATGGCTGATGAAATATGTCTCTGTGTTGAAGAATAAGATTGATTCTCAGGGCGATGGAACGGAAGAAAGGATACAGTGATCCGATAATCTCCCACGCAGGGTTAAGCGTGATTCTGGGGCGGCTTCGGTCGCCCTATAAAAATAATAAGGAGAGCAGAGCATGAAAAAACTTTTTATTTCACAGCCGATGAAAGGCAAAACAGATGAGGAAATTTTAAAAGAGAGGGAAAAGGCAATCGCCAGCGCAAAGAGAAATTTTGTAGAAGACGAAGAAATAGAGGTTATTGATTCGTTTTTCCAGAGCGCGCCTGCGGATGCGAGACCTTTGTGGTTTTTGGGAAAATCTTTGGAATTGCTTTCGACTGCGGACATTGCGTATTTTGCAAAAGGATGGGAAAACGCAAGAGGCTGCCGCATTGAAAATACCTGTGCCATTGAGTATGGGATTGATGTGATCGAAGATTATACGGAGGACTAAGAGTATGGGAAGCAAAGAGTTTTTAGAAAAAAGTAAACAGGTTGTAGTGGATTATTTCAACAGCCACGCGGACAAAACTGACCAGAAGCAGATTACAGGGGATGACGTATTCGTGGTTTGGTACTGCAAGACGCTTCAGAACCACAAGGCACTGCTGAGCACAAATGTTTCTGACGGTATGTATTATGAGATCACCAATAACGGTGACAAGCAGGAAACCTATGTGGACGCTTACAAAAAATGGGAGAATTTTGTGGTGAGGTAATGCTTATGTGGAAAGGAATTGACGTATCAGATAACCAGGGCACGATCAACTGGGCACAGATCCCCGAGGACGTAGATTTTGCGGTCTTGCGTAGTGTGCGCCGATCAGGCAAGGCAGACCATCAGTTTGCTACAAATCTGGAGGGATGTCGGAAGCACAATATACCTGTGTCTGTATATAAGTATACCTACGCAGCTACACAGGACGCAGCGCGACAGGAAGCACAGCAGGTCGTGGAACTGTTGAGGTCACATCATCTGACCGGTATGGTCTGGTGGGATGTAGAGGACAAGGACGTGCTGCGGCCGCTGGGTGCTGCAAAGCTGACGGAGTGTATCCGTGCGGCGCAGGAGGTTATCACGGCAGCAGGGTACGGTTTTGGACTGTATGTTGGGTTGTATGTGTATAAGGAGCGCTGGTTTGACTTTAATGCGTTTGCCGGGACGCGGTTGTGGATAGCACGTTATTATCGCGGCTATCGTACAATGCGGTTTGATGATGAGCCGGATCAGAAATACAAGCCTGATGTTGACGGTGATATATCTGGGTGGCAGTACACGAGCTGCGGCGAGATCCCGGGCATCAAAGGCGATGTAGACCTTGACATAGCCTATGAGGATCCGATGCTGTGGTCGCAGCCTGCGGTGGAGCCGGGCGTGATCTATACAGTATCGGTGGCAGATGTTTGGACACGCGAGCAGGCGGAGATTCTCCGGCAGCAGTTTGAAGCAATGGGAATTAACGGGATTATTCATGAAGTGAGAATAGTGGAGTAACGGAGGGACCGGGCACTTGAGGGGTGTTCCGGTCTTTTTTTGTGCCTTAAATCATGGCAATATCTACTTTTGAACGAAATATAAATGAAAATAAAAAATGCGAAAAGAGCAAGAAATAATAGAAAACTCGTGTTGCATTTCGTGTTGCATGGGGATACAAAATAATATAAAAAAGCATATATAAATACGCTAAACAGTATAAGAAGAAAATATTAAAAGTCCAGAAAACCGCGTAAATACAACAAAAAACCGCTGAGTCGCAAAACTCAACGGTTTTTAATCAGTCGGAGTGACAAGACTTGAACTTGCGGCCTCTTCGTCCCTAACGAAGCGCTCTACCACCTGAGCCACACCCCGATGTGCCGTATTTCTCAACCGGACAAATGATATGATACAGCATAATCGGACAGAAGTCAACACTTAATTTGAAAAAACTTCACAAATTAGGTTTTTCTGTTACAGTTCACTCGTACCGTTTGAGCTGTTCATAAAAAATTAAGGGTTTCTTTCTTGCAAGAAATGGAAATATAGACTATATTAAACGGACAAAAGGCAGGCACAAAAAGGACAGGCGGTAAGCTCGGAGCAAAGGCTCCCTAAAGGATACGATAAGCTGTCTGTGATCTGCAGAATGGAGTGAACATGAAATATTTCTGGTTGACCATAAAGAAGATGTTTCGTTTTTTATTAAAGCCCTTATCCTTTGTACCGGCGCTGTGCGTGATGTATATGATCTTTTCCTTTTCCGCCCAGACGGCGGACGAATCCGGACAGCTGAGTATGCTGGTCAGTGAAAAGGTGGTGCTCCTGCTGGGAAAGCTGACCTCCGGCAATCTGGATACCGAGCAGGTGGGAGTGTATGTAGATGAGATTCATTTTCTCGTAAGGAAGATGGCACATTTTAGCGAATATTTTTTGTTGGGACTGACACTTTCCCTGCCCTTGTATGTTTATCGGCTGCGGGGCTTTTGGCTCGTGCTCGCTGCCGGATTGTTCTGTGCCGGGTTTGCCGGGCTGGATGAGTACCATCAGATGTTTGTGGCAGGACGCTCGCCGGCACTTCGGGACGTGGCGATCGATACGGCAGGAAGCATCACCGGAATTTATATGACAAGGATCATCGGATTTATTGGGAGAAAAACGATATTTGCACCCCTTTCGATGGAAAAGCGCAGAGAACGGAGAAAAAAGAGATTTGTATAAAAAAGTAAAAAAAAGGCTTGCAAAATTAGAAAGTATCGTGCTATAATATCACTTGTCAGTTCGATAGGGGCATAGTTCAAAGGTAGAACAGCGGTCTCCAAAACCGTCGATGTGGGTTCGATTCCTACTGCCCCTGCTATTGCGGGAAAGTCAGAGAAGACGATATCTTTTCTGGCTTTTTCTTGTTTTATTCATGACAATAAAATGCTCGCAGAGCGTGCATTCTATTGTAGCAGCTCGTTTCGGGCTTTGTTTTTAGGCTGTCAGCCGGGGGGATTTTTTATGGAACAGAAGCATACGCTAGAGGAGAATGGGTATTATGCACAGGTCACAGATCAGCTGATTGAAAATATCGGGTATCAGATGATCCGCCGGAACTGGTCGATGAAGACGCTGGCGGATAAAGCGGATCTTCCTTATGAAACCGTAAAGCATCTGATGGCAGGAAAAATCGGCAGACCATCCTTTATCAGTATTCTGAAGATTGCAAATGCACTGGAATGTTCGCTGGATGATCTGGCAGGACGGAATAATCCGGCGCTGGAGGCACTTCGCAGGCTGGCAGACCATGCGGATGGAATGTATCAGATTTTTGCGGAAGTAGAACATTTGCTGTATCCGAACTTCATGATGCAGAGAGAAAACAACAAATAGCACAAATAAAAAATGAAATGATAAAAAAGTACTGTGAAAAAGAGAGAAGAATCGGTGAACAACCGATTCTTTTTTGTCACAAAATGTTCATAATCGTTTACAAATCGTTCAGCTTCTTATCGGCGGCAACCGGATATACTGGATAGTAGGAAGGTACAAGGACAGGTTGACGATTAGGGGATGATCAGTTGAAAAAAAAGGTATGGGGCATTTTGTTTCTGGCAGCGTTGGCGTTAAATGTGTTGGCGTGGAAAAGCAGCAGCTTCTGCGATTTTTATGCGGAATCGGTTTTTCCGGTATGGAGCAGCATTTCCACGCGGGTGATGTCGGTTTTTCCGTTCAGCGTCGGAGAGAGCATGATCGTGCTGGGGATTTTGTTCCTGACAGCGTTTGCAGCTGTAGGATTTTTGCGTTTGACTGTAAAAAAAGCGTGGAGCAAAAAATTGTTTCACAGCTTTTCCTGCGCATTTTCCTGGATTTTTCTGGCACTCGTCTGGGTTATGACCTGTAATTGTTTTTTGCTGTATCATTCTTCGGCGTTTGAGGATCGGTATATGGAGCAGGTGCGCAGTGAGAACTACTCCAAGGCAGAGCTTGCTGTGCTGCGGGATTATATTGTGGTCAATGCCAACGAGCTTGCAGAGCAGATGGAGCGGGATGCAGACGGCTATCTGATTTATAAGGGAGACATGAATCAGGCGGCTGTAGAGGCGATGCAGCAGGTCGGCACAGATTATGGACGCCTGCAGGGCTATTATCCGCAGCCGAAGGAGATTTATTTTTCGGAGCTGCTCAGTCAGACCTATAGGATGGGGTACTATTTCCCATTTTCCATGGAAGCAAACTACAACGGAACGATGTATATTGTAAATAAGCCCTCAGTGATCTGTCATGAATTTGCACATTTAAAGGGCTTTATGCAGGAGGATGAGGCGAATCTGATCGGATATCTTGCCTGTATCAACTCAGACGATGCATTTTTCCGCTACAGCGGCTATATGGGCGTACTCAATTATGTGGAAAAAGAATTTCGTGAGAGCATTCAAAAGAGCCGGAAAGAATACGCGAAGCATCCGCAGATTTCTGCACAGGTTTATGCGGATAACATGTTTTTGACCCAGGAAGCATGGCAGACTGTCGAGAAAAAGGCGGTTGTCAGTACCAAAACAGCGAAAAAGGTTTCCAACGCGGCGACAACGGCTTCTCTGAAATTAAACGGAGTGGAAGAAGGCATGAAAGCGTATGACGGTGTGGTGAAGCTGCTGCTGGATTATTATGACGGTGTGCTGTACGGGGATGTTTTGGTGACGGTGGACGCAGAGTGACGGTCTAAAAAGCGTGCAAGACATTATTCAGAGTGTATAAAACAGGAATCTGCTGCGCATCCTGACAAAAACGGCGGTGCTTTTTGGAAAGAAACTGCCGGGAAAAGGAAAGGGGCGTGTGGGCGATGGACTATTTGAATGCATTCTGGGTAGGTGGTCTGATTTGCGCGCTGGTGCAGATTTTGATGGAAAAGACGAAGCTGATGCCGGGGCGGATTATGGTGCTTTTGGTCTGCTCGGGCGCAGTGCTGAGCGCACTTGGCTGGTATCAGCCCTTTGTCGATTTTGCCGGGGCAGGGGCGAGCGTGCCGCTGCTTGGCTTTGGGCATACGTTGATGAAGGGCGTAAAAGAAGCGGTGGAACAAGACGGATTTCTCGGATTGTTTACGGGAGGCTTTCAGGCAGGGGCTGCCGGAACTGCGGCGGCGCTGATTTTCGGATATCTGGCGAGCCTTGTTTTTAAACCTAAAATGAAAAGATAAAAGTATTATTCCCTGCAGGCGATTTCCTTGCGGGAAAGAAACTGGCGCATGGTTTTGTCCCACTGCGCGTCCAGTGTTTTATCGAAGACAAAGGAAGAAAAGGCGGTTCCGGTCGTCAGGCGGATGGCGGAGCCGTCATATTTTATGGTCAGGACCAGCGCCTGAACCTGTTCCGGTTTTAAAGACGGATCTGCGCCCTTCATGACGCCGGGGACATACTGGGGCATGAGATGCAGGACGAATTTGAAGGAAAGAGGCGTGTGTTTGCCGCGGATCATCTGAAACAGAACCGGACGGATGAATTTCCAGGGCAGAAACAGGTAGCCGGCGTCCGGCGTTTCATCGTCCTGATAAAATTCGGGATTGACGCGCCCGTCGATTTCATAGGAAACGGCGCAGGAAACCGAAGCCTTCTCCAGCAGAAAAGAGTCAAAGCAATCCTCTGTCAAAAGCTTCGCCATAAAATGCTTCATTTCAAGAATCTGAAAAGCGGTCATATAATCAATCCTCCATTCCGCGGGCGCTTTGTGCTGCTGCGCGGTTTTTTGTGATATGCGTGCCGGTCAGTTGTGAAACAGTTCACCCGCGCCATTCGCAAAAACGCGTCTGCGACGCTTTGTGCTGCTGCGCGGTTTTTGTGATATGCGTGCCGGTCGGTTGTGAAACAGTTCACCCGCGCCATTCGCAAAAACGCGTCTGCGACGCTTCCCGCTGCTGCGCAGCTCCTTTTGCTCATGAAGCGGCGCTCCCTTCGTAGCTTTTTTCAGTCAGATTTTCGTGCGAGCACGAAATCTTCCTTCAAAAATCCACGAGTGAACTGTGGTATCAGTATATCAGAGATGGGGTTTTTTGGAAATACCCTTTACAGGAACAGTCAGAACGTGTTATCATATGTAGTAATGAAAACTACATGGATTGGTTTTGAGAATATACGAGAAGCCGTGGTGCGGCAGGCGCAAAGCGCCTGCGGTATGGAGGAAAACATGAGTTATAAAATCGTTGTGGACAGCTGTTGTGAGCTGCCGGAGAAATATAAGAAGGATCCGCATTTTGAAATCGTACCGCTTGGTCTGGAGGTCGGCGATTACCGGATTATGGACGATGAGCATTTTAATCAGAAGGAATTTCTGGAGCAGGTTGCCTCATGTCCCCAGTGCCCGCGTTCCTCCTGTCCGTCGCCGGAGAGCTATCGGCAGGCGTTTGAATCGGAGGCAGAGCATATTTATGTGGTAACGCTGTCCGGCAATTTGAGCGGAAGCTATAACAGTGCCATGGTCGGAAGGCAGATGTATCTGGAAGAGGACGAGTCCAAACAGATTTACGTCATGGATTCCTGTTCGGCTTCCTGCGGAGAGACACAGCTTGCGCTGCTGGCAGCTTCCCTGGAGGAACAGGGACTTCCCTTTGAAGAGGTGGTAAGCCGTCTGGAAGCGTTCCGCAGTGAGATGAATACGTATTTTGTCCTGGATAATCTGGAAACTCTGCGTAAAAACGGCAGACTCAGCGGTATCAAGGCACTGGTTGCATCTACTCTGAGCATCAAGCCCGTTATGGCAGGCACGATGGACGGCAGGATCGAGCAGATCGGGCAGGGAATCGGCATCCGTAAGGGTCTGCAGAAGATGGCAGACGCAGTGGTGCGCAATGTGGCAAGACCGGAGGAAAAGACCCTGATGATCACCCATTGTAATTGCCCGGAGCGTGCAGAAAGCGTGAAGCGGATGGTGACCTCCAAGGTTTCTGTAAAGGATGTTGTGATTATGGATACTGCGGGCGTCAGCAGCATGTATGCCAATGACGGCGGCGTTATCGTGACGATCTGACGGACAGGAAATACGAAAAGAAGAGAAATGAAAGGCGGCTGTGCGGTAATGTGCGGCCGCTTTTTTTGTTTTTTATTGTTTTTTATTCATCACTGGAAGGATCGGTGTTTTTCCGGTTGTACGCAAAACGAGGCAGCTGGAACAGGAAAAAGGCGCAGTTGAAAATGAAAAGGTTGTGGTTCATAAAAAAATAAAATATTCTATAAAATCCTAAAGAACAGATTGACAATTAAATTGCGATCTTTTACTATAAAATTATCGAAAACATACAAAAATGGCAGAAAATCGGAATAGAAATTCCCGGAATAAGGAGGTTATCAACAGTTAAATATAAATTATAAAATCATATAAGTAGATGTTGAGTTTTCTGAGATATTAGAGCAGAATATTATTGAAAGAAGTTGATACTTTGAGTAAATATTATTCTGATGAGCAACTCAACCAGGTAATAAATGTAAAGCCTAAAAACCGCATTACAATTGGATATTGTCGCGTTTCCAGCCATAAACAAATTTAGAATGACAGATGGATAATACTGAAAAATCTGAACGGAAGGAATTTGTTGAAGATCTGGTTCAAATAATCACAGTATTCAGCTGCAAATTACAAGGAAAACGAGCGAACAAAGCGAAGAAATTTATCCGAGAATTGATGCAGGAGGAGACCGATGGTAAAAGCCATAAAAGTAATGTTGATCCCAAACAATGTACAGAAAACTAAGCTGTTTCAGTACGCAGGTGCTTCAAGATTTGCTTATAACTGGGCTTTGGCCAGGGAAAAAGAAACTTATGAAAAAGGCGGCAAATTCATTTCGGATTCAGAACTCAGAAAAGAATTTACAAGGCTTAGACATTCTGAGGAATACGCATGGTTATTGAATATTTCTAACAATGTAACCAAGCAGGCAATTAAAGATGCCTGTACTGCGTATCAGAACTTTTTCAAGGGTTTGCAAAAATTCCCAAGATTCAAGTCCAGAAAGAGATCCATGCCGAAATTCTATCAGGACAACGTTAAGATACAATTCAGTAATACCCACGTTAAATTTGAAGGCTTTTCTTCCAGCAGGAAGGCAAATAAGCAAAAAAGGAATTGGGTAAGACTTGCAGAACATGGACGTATTCCGACAGATGCTAAATATAGGAATCCGAGAATATCCTTTGATGGGGTGAATTGGTGGATCAGTGTATGTGTGGAATTTCCTGATTGCAGGGAAACGCTGAATGAGGATGGAGTCGGCATAGACTTAGGAATCAAAGACTTAGCTGTCTGCTCTGATGCTGTTAAGTATAAGAACATCAATAAGAGTCAGAAAGTAAAGAAATTAGAAAAACAAAAACGCAGATTACAGCGTAGTATCTCTCGTTCTTACGAGAAAAATAAGAAAGGAGAAAGTTACTGTAAAACAAATAATGTAATCAAAAAGGAAAAACTTTTATTAAAACGAAATCACAGATTAACAAACATCCGTAAAAACTATTTGAATCAGACCATATCGGAGATCGTAAATCGAAAGCCAAGATTTATATGTATTGAAGATTTGAATGTCAGAGGAATGATGAAAAATAGACATTTATCCAAAGCAGTTCAGGAACAGGGATTTTTTGGGTTTAGAAAACAGCTTGAAAACAAATGCAGTGATAAAGGGATCCAGCTTATTGTGGCGGATCGGTTTTATCCATCCTCAAAGCTTTGCTGCTGTTGTGGAAACATCAAAAAAGATTTGAAATTATCTGACAGAGTTTATAGATGTGAGTGTGGGAATAGGATTGACAGAGATTTCCAGGCATCTATAAATCTCAAGGCTTATGGAGAACAATTTGCAAGCTAAGACTGAAACGTTAATGCAAATATGTACGGATACGTTAGTCCGGAATTTACGCCTATGGAGAGTACAAGAACTTGTGAGTAGATAGATATTTATATCGTCAAAAGCATACTCGTTGAAGTAGGAATGAAACATAGAAGTTTATAACTTTTTATAAGTTTTCAGTAACGGATGCGGATGTGACGAAACGAGAAGAAATCATTTCCTGTATTCAGGAGGGGCGCGGAGTGCTGGGTATCGAATTCGGTTCGACCCGGATCAAGGCGGTGCTGATCGATGAAAACCATAATCCCATTGCGTCTGGCGACCATGAATGGGAGAATCGTCTGGAAAACGGTGTCTGGACCTACCGTCTGGAGGAGATTTGGGAAGGGCTGCAGGACAGCTACGACAAACTTGCGGAAGATGTGAAAAATACCTATCAGATCCAGCTGACCCGCCTGGGAGCCATCGGATTTTCCGGAATGATGCACGGATATATGGCATTTGACCGGGAGGAAAAGCTGTTAGTGCCGTTTAGGACATGGCGCAACACGATGACGGAGGAAGCGGCTGCTGTGCTGTCGGAATGCTTTGCCTTCAACATTCCGCAGCGGTGGAGCATCGCACATCTGTATCAGGCGATTTTAAAGGGCGAGGAGCATGTGGAAAAAATCGACTATTTAAGCACCCTCGCCGGTTACATCCACTGGAAGCTGACCGGACAGCGCGTTGTCGGAATCGGAGAGGCATCCGGGATGTTCCCCATCGACTCTGCAACCGGCGATTATGATGCAGAAATGATGCAGAAATTTGATGCGCTCGTGGCGGACAAAGGATTTCCCTGGAAGCTGCGGGAAATATTACCGAAGGTGCTGCGTGCCGGAGAAATGGCAGGCACGCTGACGAAAGAGGGCGCAAGGCTTCTGGATCGTTCCGGGTGTCTGCAGCCGGGGGTTCCCTTGTGTCCGCCGGAGGGAGACGCCGGAACCGGAATGACCGCGACAAAGAGCGTGGAAAAGCGCACCGGCAATGTGTCCGCAGGGACGAGCGTGTTTGCGATGATTGTTCTGGAAAAGCCGCTTTCTGCCATGCACCGGGAAATTGATATGGTGACAACGCCTGCGGGTGATCCCGTTGCGATGGTGCATTGTAACAACTGCACGTCAGATCTGAACGCATGGGTCGGGCTGTTTGCGGAGTTTGCAGAATGTTTTGGCATTAAAGCAGATAAAAATAAACTTTTTTCCACACTTTATCAAAAGGCGATGGAGGGCGATAAGGATTGCGGCGGCATGATCGCCTGCAATTATTATTCCGGGGAACCGGTGACCGGTCTGGAAGAGGGCCGTCCGATGTTTTTGCGCAGACCGGACAGTCATTTGGGACTTGCGAACTTTATGCGGTCACATTTATATGCGTCACTGGTGACGTTAAAGATCGGTCTGGACATTTTATTAAAAGAAGAGGATGTGAAAATCGATTCCATCACCGGACACGGCGGACTGTTTAAAACAAAGGGCGTCGGACAGAGTATTCTGGCGGCAGCCATGAACGCGCCGATTTCCGTGATGGAGACGGCGGGAGAGGGCGGCGCCTGGGGCATGGCGCTTCTGGCGGCGTACATGCTTTTCAAAAAAGACGGACAGAGCCTTGGGGATTATCTGGACAGCCGGGTATTTGCTGAGAGAAAGTCAGAGACCATGGAGCCGGATCCGGCGGATGTCGCAGGCTTTGAGACGTATACGAAGCAGTATCAGGCATGCCTTGCGGCGGAAAAAGCTGCGGTACAGGCGTTCTGAAAAGATGCAGGTGCAATGCTGCAAAATAGCGGCAGAAAACAGGGAGAAAACGATGCTGGAAGAACTCAAAAAAGCAGTATATGAAGCGAACATGGATTTGCCCCGGTATGGTCTGGTGACCTTTACCTGGGGCAACGTCAGCGGAATCGACAGAGAAAGCGGGCTGTTTGTCATTAAGCCAAGCGGTGTGGAGTATGATCAGCTGACACCGGAGGATATGGTTGTGATGGATCTGGACGGTAATAAAATAGAAGGAAGCTACCGCCCGTCCTCGGATACGGCAACGCATCTGGAGCTGTACCGGGCGTTTCCGAAGATCGGCGGAATCGTACATACCCATTCCTCCTATGCCACCAGCTGGGCCCAGGCAGGACGTGGGATTCCATGCTATGGAACGACGCATGCGGATTACATGTATGGGGAAATTCCGTGCGTGCGCTGTCTGACCCCGGAGGAGATTGCAGAAGCCTATGAGCAGAATACCGGCAGGCTGATCGTGGAGGAATTTGCACGGATGGGAAAAGATCCGATGGCAGTTCCGGCAGTTCTGTGCAAAAACCACGGCCCCTTTACTTGGGGAAAGGATGCCAGAGAAGCGGTACACAATGCGGTCGTGCTGGAAGAGGTTGCAAAAATGGCATACCGGACAGAATCGATCAATCCGCAGGTAAAGCCGGCACCACAGGAGCTTCAGGATAAGCATTATTACAGAAAACATGGCGCAAACGCCTATTATGGTCAGGAGAAACACTAGAACAGGAGGAACAACATGGCAAAGCTGGTTATCAACGAGAACAAAACAGAAGGACACATCAACCCGGAAATTTATGGACATTTTTCCGAACATCTTGGCAGATGTATTTATGAGGGGCTGTATGTAAAGGAGGATTCCGGGATTCCCAATGTCAACGGCATGCGGACGGATGTTGTGGAAGCGCTGAAAGAGATGCAGATTCCGGTGCTGCGCTGGCCGGGCGGGTGCTTTGCGGACGAGTATCACTGGAAAGACGGTATCGGGCCGAAAGAAAACCGCAAAAAGATGATTAACACGCACTGGGGCGGCGTTGTCGAGGACAACAGCTTCGGTACGCACGAATTTTTTGAGCTGTGCCGCCAGCTGGGCTGCAAAACCTATGTCAACGGCAACGTCGGAAGCGGAACCGTACAGGAAATGTCCGAATGGGTAGAATATATGACCTTTGAAGGCGTTTCTCCAATGGCAGATCTGCGGAAGAAAAACGGACACGAGAAGGCGTGGAAGGTGGACTATTTTGGCGTCGGCAACGAAAACTGGGGTTGCGGCGGAAACATGACACCGGAATATTATGGAAACCTGTACCGCAGATATCAGACCTATGTGCGCCATTATCAGGACAGCGCCCCGATTCAGAAAATCTGTGGCGGCCCGAACGCAGGGGATGACAACTGGACGAAGAAGGTGTTGGAAACCTGCTTTGCAAGTCCTGCGCCCGAGGATGCCCATGGATTTATGGACGGTCTGTCCATGCATTATTATACGGTTCCCGGGGAAAGCTGGATGAACAAGGGTTTTGCAACGGAGTTTACAACGGACGGCTGGTATCAGGCACTTGGCAAGGCGCTTCACATGGATGATCTGATCAAAAAGCACGGCGCGATTCTGGATCAGTACGATCCGGAGAAAAAAATCGGTCTGATAGTGGACGAATGGGGCAACTGGCACGAAGTAGAGCCGGGAACCAATCCTGGATTTTTGTATCAGCAAAACACGATGCGGGATGCGCTTGTAGCTGCCGTGACGCTCAATATTTTCAACAAGCATTGTGACCGCGTGAAGATGGCGTGCATTGCGCAGCTTATCAATGTGCTGCAGTCCGTGATTTTGACAGAAGGCGAAAAGATGATTCTGACGCCTACTTATCATATTTTCCATATGTATAAATATCATCAGGATGCAGAGCTTTTGCACAGCGACTTAACCGGCGTCGACACGATCCAAAACGGCGAATTTTCCATTCCGGCGCTGCAGGAATCCGTATCCGTGCAGAAAGATGGCACGATCACGGTTACGTTGGCGAATCTGTCCGCAGAGCAGAGCTATCCTGTGGAAATCGCGCTGACGGAAAAGAAGAACCGCACTGTTTCTGCAAAGATCCTGACCGGCGCAATGAATGCGCATAACACGTTCGAGGAGCCGGATGCTGTGAAGGAAGAATCCTTTGAGGGTGTGGCGGAAAAGGACGGTACCCTGAGTCTGGAAATTCCTGCGTGCAGCGTCATCTGCCTGCGGATTTCCTGAAAATGGACACACAGAAGAAGCCTTGCTTGAAATGCCTGCTGCGGGAGCTTGACGAAGAAGCTTATATGAAACAGCTGCACCGCTATATTGTACAGCTCGACCCGGACGTAAAAACGGCGCAGCAGGTGTATGAAAAACGGCTGGAAGTATGTAAGGCGTGCGACTATCTGGAAGCCGGTACCTGTCTGGCATGCGGCTGTTATGTGGAGCTGCGGGCTGCGGTGAAAAAGAATCGCTGTCCGTATCGCCACTGGGAAAAGTAGACCCTGCGGATGGCTGACGTTGTGGCAGCATGGATCGACCGTGACAGGAGCGTAGACGGAAGAAGCCGGGTATCGCAGTCAGGAAAAGCAGGACATCGTAGCTGGATAAACCAGGAAAAAGGGGGGAAATCAGATGTTGCATATCAGAAATCTGGAAGAGGGCGTGGAGCTGTTCAAGGTGCTTGGCTCGGATATCCGGGTGAACATCATTTTACTGCTGTTAAAAGAAAAAGAAATGAATATGAATGAGATCGCAGCCAGGCTGCAGATCACCAACGGCGCGCTGACCAGCCATATCCGAAAGCTGGAGGAGGCCGGGCTGATCCGTGTGACCCAGGACAGTGTCGGACATGGAAACCAGAAGGTGTGCAGCGTTTTGGAAACCCGAATCCTGGTGGAGATCGGGACGCAGGAGGAGACAGGCGAAGGCAGTATTTTCCGGGCAGAAATCCCGGTGGGGCAGTATTCGGACTATCAGGTATTTCCCACCTGCGGCATTTCCACGACGAAAAAGATGATCGGTGAAGTGGACGATCCCCGCTATTTTGCCCATCCGGATCGCGCGGAAGCTGGAATTTTATGGCTTTCGAAAGGCTATGTGGAATATCTGGTCCCGAATATCCTTCCGGCAGGACAAAAGATAGATGAGCTTACCTTCACCATGGAGATTTCCAGTGAGGCACCGGGCTTTAATAACGACTGGCCCTCTGATATTACCTTTTTATTAAATGACACGCCGGTTGGAGTGTGGACATCTCCGGGAGACTTTGGGGACAGGCACGGGCTGTTTACACCTAACTGGTGGTTTTCCGGATGGAATCAGTACGGACTGTTAAAAATGCTTGTTATCGATCAGAACGGGACATATATTGATGGAATGAAAATTTCAGACGTTTCCACAACTCAGCTGCAGCTCGATTATAAAAGCCAGATCCGGTTAAAATTTGCCGTACAGGAGGATGCTGCCCATGTGGGCGGCATGACGCTCTTTGGCAGCGGCTTTGGCAATTACAGTCAGGGAATCCGTGTGCGGATGCGCTACAGCCCGATGGAAAAAGGGAATGAATGAGATCTTTAGAAGAATAGAGGTGCGGCCTCAGCTGATTTGTTCGCCTTTTTGTCAGCTGAGGCCGTTTCTTTTGTTTGCTACGCCTTTTCTCCCTGCGCTGGTTTTTTCATACAGGCATCTACCGATTTACGCAGAATCTTCGCTTCTCCAAAGCCCAGGCGGAAGGATTTGCCGTCCTGCATCGTTACCTTAAGCATGGAGATGGATCGGATCTGCCGCATGTTGAGCACCGTATTACTGGCAAGCAGGACAAAGTTATCATATTTGTTTAAAGTGCCGCAAAACGAAGCAAGGGACATATCGGTTGTGTAGTCTCTGCCGTCGGCAGTGTGAATGCAGACTTGACGGTTGTTTTTCGGCCAAGCGTAGGAAATTTGGTCCTCCGTCAGGTAAATGGTGTCGGTCTGGTTGCGGAATTCGAGTTTTTTTACCTTGCTGTTTTTAATGGACAGCAGATGGTCGATGGTTTCGGTAAGCTCGGAAACGACAATGGGCTTGTCCAGAAAAAGCGCATTATCGGGAAGATTTTTCGATTTGCGGTAGTCTACCTTATCGCAGCAAAAAACGATGGGGACATCTGTGCCATCGGCCCGAAGCATGTGGGAAAGCTCGATCGCATCGCAGCCGTCTTCTGTCATATCCATAAAAATTGCATCATAGATCATAGGCGTTACGAGGATAGATTCCTTACTGCCGAAAGAGTCCACATACAGGACACCGGTTGTATTCAGGCGGCGGTCAGATTCCCGTCCGAGAAGGCGTTCCATTTGTTTTCGGTCCGCCATATGGTCATCACAGATTGCCAAGTGCATAATGATACCTCCTGATCTTTTGTAAATAGCATTCAAAGATGCGATTTTGCGAATGGTGCGAGTGAACTGTAAATTTTTTTAGCTGCGTTTTACAGGATGCCTGTAAGCGCCGGCCTGTTATAAGAGGGAAATGGAAACAGGACCGAACAGGATGTACAAAACCGCAGCAATCTGTAGGATTAAAATAGCGGGCATTCCCCAGACGAACTGTGGATGCAGTGTCTTGTGATGGAATGTATACATCCCGGCGATGCTTCCGATGCTGCCGCCGATGATGGCGAGCAGAAACAGCGTCGATTCCGGAATGCGCCATGCCTTGCGGCGTGCGCGGTTTTTATCAATTCCCATTGCAGCAAATCCTGCAAGATTTACAATCAGCAGATAAATTGCCAAAATCAGTAAAACATCCATTCAAAAACTCCCTGTATTTTTAAAAATTAAATCACTTCGTATTTATTATAGGATTTATTATAGGAGATCGAAAAAAAGATTGCAAGAAGCCGGGGCAAAAAAAGATACGAGTGAACTGTAACAAAAAAAGGGATTCCGTGCCAAAAGCACGGAAGCCCTTTATTAGCGTATGGTGATTAGTTGTTGTTCTTTTCTACTTCCTGCATCTTCATTGCACGAACCTTGCTGGAAAGTCCGAACAGGTTAATGAAGCCTTCTGCATCGTGATGGTCATACAGATCGCCGGTTGTGAAGGAAGCAAGGCTTTCATTGTAGAGAGAGTAAGGAGAAGTTGTGCCGGCTTTGATGATATTGCCCTTGTAGAGCTTGAATTTTACTTCGCCGGTTACATATTCCTGAGTCTTTTCTACGAATGCCTGAACTGCCTCGCGCAGAGGAGTGAACCATTTGCCTTCGTATACAATCTGAGCCATCTTGTTGCCCATATCGATCTTTTCTGCATAGGTATCGCGGTCGAGGATCAGCTCTTCCAGCTGCTGATGTGCCTCCATCAGGATCGTTCCGCCGGGAGTCTCATAAACGCCGCGGGATTTCATGCCGACAACACGGTTCTCTACGATATCGACGATGCCGATGCCGTGCTTTGCGCCCAGTTTGTTCAGAGTGCGGATGATGTCGGAAACCTTCATCTCTACACCGTTTACACTCTTCGGAACGCCTTTTTCAAAGGTCATGGTAACATATTCTGCCTCGTCGGGAGCTTCCTCGGGAGTGCAGCCTAAAACAAGCAGATGTCCGTAGTTGGGCTCGTTTGCGGGGTCCTCCAGCTCCAGACCTTCATGGCTGATGTGCCAGATGTTACGGTCGCGGCTGTAGCTGGAATCTGCAGAGAAAGGAAGGTGAATGCCGTGAGCCTGGCAGTATTCGATTTCGGATTCCCGGGAATCCATGGTCCACTTATCGTTTCTCCATGCAGCAATGATCTTTAAATCAGGAGCCAGGGCTTTGATGCCGAGCTCGAAACGGATCTGGTCGTTGCCCTTGCCGGTAGCGCCGTGGCAGATTGCGGTAGCGCCCTCTTTGCGGGCAACCTCAACCAGCTTCTTTGCGATCAGCGGACGCGCCATAGAGGTGCCCAGCAGGTATTTGTTTTCGTAAACAGCATGTGCCTGTACGCAGGGAACGATGTATTCGTCACACAGTTCGTCATTTACATCGAGGATATATAATTTGGAAGCACCGCAGGAGATTGCTCTTTCTTCCAGACCGTCCAGCTCTTCTTCCTGTCCGCAGTCGATGCAGACGCAGATAACTTCGTAGTCGAAATTCTCTTTCAGCCACGGAATGATGGCTGTGGTATCCAGACCGCCGGAATACGCTAAAATAACTTTTTCTTTCATGATAATTACTCCTCCATATGCTGTGTTTGATTTTTCTTTCAAGCTGTGTCAAGATAAGGATGGAAGCATCCGTTCCCGACTGACTGAAATTACTATACACCCGGATGCGAAGGAATGCAAGTGTAAATTTATGCAAATTATAAATATTTTATTCAGAAAAAATGGAATATATTCCAAAAATACTTGAATATTATACACGAATGCAGTATGATTATGCAATGTTAAGGAGGAAAAGAAAATGATTCAGGTTGGAATTATCGGAGCGACCGGCTATGCCGGCGGGGAGCTGGTCCGTCTTTTATACGGGCATAAAGAGGCAGAAATCAAATGGTACGGATCCAGAAGCTATGTGGATCAGAAATATGCGTCTGTTTATCAGAATATGTTTCAGATTGTAGAGGATGTTTGTAAGGATGATAATTTAAAGCAGCTGGCAAAAGAGGTCGATGTGATCTTTACCGCGACGCCCCAGGGCTTCCTGGCAGGAGTTCTGGATGAGGAAATCCTTTCCAATACAAAGGTGATCGATCTGAGTGCGGATTTTCGGATCAAGGACGTTGCTACTTATGAAAAGTGGTATGGAATCGAACATAAATCTCCGCAGTTTGTTCCGGAAGCGGTTTACGGTCTGTGTGAAAGAAACCGTGAGGCGATTAAACAGGCTCGTCTGGTAGCAAATCCGGGCTGTTATCCCACCTGCTCCATTACTTCGATCTTTCCGCTGGCAGCAGAGGGACTGATCGATATGGATACGCTGATTATTGATGCAAAGAGCGGTACCTCCGGGGCAGGGCGCAGTGCAAAGGTTGCAAACCTGTACTGTGAGGTGAATGAAAATATCAAGGCATACGGTGTTGCGAGCCATCGCCATACGCCGGAGATCGAGGAGCAGCTGTCCTATGCGGCAGGCTGTCCGGTTGTGCTGAACTTTACGCCGCATCTGGTTCCGATGAACCGTGGAATTCTGGTGACGGCTTATGCTTCCTTAAAAGAAGTGAAAAAGCCGGACGGAAGCCTTGGGCTGCCGGATGCTGCAATGATTCGGGCAGCCTATGACAAATATTATCAGGATGAGAAGTTTGTGCGCGTGCTGCCGGAGGGTGTGTGCCCGGAAACGAAGTGGGTAGAGGGCAGCAATTTTGTGGATGTGAACGTTAAGGTCGATCCGCGGACGAAGCGTGTGATTATGATGGGTGCCATGGATAATCTGGTGAAGGGCGCGGCAGGACAGGCGGTGCAGAATATGAATCTGATGTTTGGACTGGAGGAGTCCGAGGGCCTGGATCTTGTGCCGATGTTCCCGTAAGGGATGGTGGATTCCCGGCAGACTTTGGCCGCCCCGGCAGCCGACTGCATTGCGTCCCCGGGATTTGCGCGCTGAAACTTTTATGCAAAAGCGCGTCGGCTTCCTAAGGGCGCACCTCGCGTCCGAAACTTGCAGGCATGGTGGTAGGTTTTTGGCTGCTTTGGCGGTTGTGCATGCCTGCTTCGGACAGTCGGACGTTCGGTGCCGGAAGCCTGTGCGTTTTTGCAAAAGTTTCGCTTGCAAATCAAGGGGACGCAATTGCAGTCGGCAGCCGGGGCTGGCAATCAGTCTGCGCGGTGAGGCCTGGTTGCCTGCGGCAACAGCGGCCTGTGAGGTAGGGCTGAGTTTGTTGGGGGCTGGTCGGCTGCGCCGACTGCGCCTACTTCGGCGGTGAGGCCTGGTTGCCTGCGGCAACAGCGGCCCGGGAGGTAGGGCTGAGTTTGTGTGGGCTGGTCGCCGTAGGCGACTTTGCCCTGTTGGGGTAAAAAGGTCTTGATTTTCCGTGGAGTTGTTTGTAAAATCTAGGGTTAGAGAATTTTTGTGCTTTGAAATAGCTTTGAAGGATTGAGGTGTTTTGGATGGCTGTCGGGCAGGAGTTGGTGGTGCATCCTTTTTCGCCGGTTGTGGACGGGCATTCCAGGGTGTTGATTTTAGGGAGTCTGCCGTCGGTGAAGTCGAGGGAGAATCATTTTTATTACGGGCATCCGCAGAACCGGTTTTGGAAGGTTTTAGCGGGGGTGTGTCAGACGGAGGTTCCGGTGTCGGTGGAGGAGAAAAAGGCTTTTTTGCTGGCAAATGGGATCGCTGTGTGGGATGTGATCGCTTCCTGTCGGATTGTAGGGTCTTCGGACAGCTCCATCCGGGATGTGGCAGCAAACGATGTGGCCGGGCTTTTGCAGAATTCCAGGATTGAGGCGGTGTTTTGCAACGGCGCAAAGTCATGGGAGTTATATCACAGATATTGTGAGAAGGCATGTCAGCGGGAAGCGGGGAAGCTTCCCTCCACGTCGCCGGCGAATGCGGCATGGTCGCCTGAACGGCTGATAAAAAGCTGGGGCGAGGCGCTTTTGCCTTATGTTGGCCCTGGCAGGAAAGGATAAATAACAATGGTTACAGTGCGCAGCATGCAAATAGAGGATTATGATCAGGTATACGCCCTTTGGATGACGATTCACGGGTTTTCGATCCGGACAATCGACGATTCCAGAGAAGGGGTGGAGCGGTTTTTGAAGCGAAATCCCGGAATCAGCGTAGTCGCTGAGATGGACGGTAGAGTGGTCGGCGCGATTTTGTGCGGGCATGACGGGCGCAGGGGCTGTCTGTATCACGTCTGTGTGCATGAGGATTACCGGATGCACGGGATCGGCAGGGCGATGGTGGTGCACTGTATGAATGCGCTGCAGCAGGAGGGCATCAATAAGGTATCCCTGATCGCGTTTACGAAAAATGATATCGGAAACGCCTTCTGGAAGCAGATCGGCTGGACGAAGCGCGAAGATTTAAACTATTACGATTTTGTTTTAAATCAGAAAAATATCGAAAATTTCAACGCTTGAGCGGGCAAAAGATACTGCTCAATCTGACATAAAAAGAAAGGCAGGAGGAACATATGGAGATCATTACAGGCGGCGTAACCGCGGCAAAGGGATTTTTGGCAGCCGGCGTAGAGGCCGGGATCAAGTATCAGAACAGAAAAGATATGGCAATGGTGTATTCCAAAACGCCGTGTCGCGCAGCGGGCGTGTTTACGACGAATGTAGTAAAAGCGGCTCCTGTTTTATGGGATAAGGAAGTCGTAGAGAGCGAGTGGGAAGCTCAGGCGATCGTTGTAAACTCCGGTATCGCAAATGCGTGTACCGGAAAGCTCGGCTATGAATATTGCAGGGAGACGGCAGGAGCGGCAGCAGATGCGCTGGAGATTTCTCCTCAGAGCGTCCTGATTTGTTCGACCGGCGTCATCGGTATGCAGCTTCCGATGGAAAAAATGACCGAAGGTGTGCGTATGCTGGCAAAGGCGATCAAGCCCGGAGAAGAGGCAGGAACCGATGCGGCAAAGGCGATTATGACAACGGATACCCGCAACAAGCAGGTTGCAGTAAAGGTGATGATTGGTGGAAAAGAAATAACCATCGGCGGCATGTGCAAAGGCTCCGGCATGATTCATCCGAATATGTGCACAATGCTCGCATTTGTGACAACGGATGTGAATATCTCCAAAAAGCTTCTGCAGGAAGCACTGAGCGCTGACGTGCAGGATACCTTCAACATGGTTTCCGTAGACGGCGATACCTCGACGAACGATACGCTGCTTGTGCTGGCAAACGGCCAGGCGGGAAACCCTGAAATCACGGAAAAGGGCGCGGACTACGATACGTTTGTGGAAGCGCTTCATTATGTCAATGAGACGCTGGCGAAGAAGATCGCAGGCGACGGCGAGGGCGCAACCGCACTGTTCGAGGTAAAGGTCATTCATGCGGATAATAAGGAAGATGCAAAGACCCTGGCAAAATCGGTCATCACCTCCAGCCTGACAAAGGCAGCCTTGTTTGGACACGATGCGAACTGGGGACGGATTCTGTGTGCGCTGGGCTATTCCGGGGCAAAATTCGATCCCGAGGCGATAGAACTGTATCTGGAAAGCAGCGCCGGAAAGATCCTGATCTTCAAGGATGGTATGGCGGCAGATTACAGCGAGGAAGAAGCGACCCGGATTCTGTCCTGCTCCGAGGTGACTGCGCTTGTGGATATGAAGATGGGCGAGGCGGAAGCGACAGCCTGGGGCTGTGACTTAACCTACGATTATGTCAAGATTAACGCGGACTACCGCAGCTGACGCGAACCGGCGTTAGAACGATAAAACAGTCTCACAGCGCCGCAAAAGGAAACGTGCGCAGAAATGGGAGGAAAAAGTGGAAAAACCGGAAATGGAACAGATCATGAAAAAAGCGGAGGTGCTGATTGAAGCGCTCCCCTATATCCAGAAATTCAACCGGAAAATTATCGTGGTAAAATACGGCGGCAGCGCCATGAGCAATGAAGAGCTGCAGAAAAACGTCATCAAGGACGTGACGCTGTTAAAGCTGGTAGGGTTTAAGCCGATCATCGTACACGGCGGCGGCAAGGCCATCAGCAAATGGGTGGCAAAAGCCGGCAAGGAGCCTGTTTTTGTCAACGGATTGCGCGTGACGGACGCTGAAACGATGGAAATCGCGGAAATGGTACTGGGGCGCGTCAACAAAAATCTGGTTGCCATGGTACAGGAGCTTGGCGTACCCGCAGCTGGTATCAGCGGCAAGGACGGCGGTCTTCTGCAGGTGGAAAAGAAATATTCCGATGGGAAGGATATCGGCTTTGTCGGCGATGTGACCAAAGTAAATCCCAAGATTTTATATGATCTGATCGACCGCGATTACCTTCCGATCGTAGCTCCGGTGGGCATGGATGAAAATTGCGAGACCTATAATATCAATGCAGACGACGCAGCGTGCGCGATCGCAAGGGCGGTCGGCGCGGACAAGCTCGTGTTCCTGACGGATGTAGAAGGTCTGTACAAAGACTTTTCTGATAAATCCTCTTTCATCTCCCGCATTACAGCAAGCGACGCGGAAGCGCTTGTCAGCAGCGGCGAGATCGGCGGCGGCATGCTGCCGAAGTTAAACAACTGTACGGCGGCAGTCAAAGGCGGCGTCAACCGGGTACATATCCTGGACGGCAGAATCCCCCACTGTCTGCTTTTGGAAATTTTTACAGATCATGGGATCGGAACAGCGATTGTCGGAGACGATGAGTAGGTTTAAAGCAGTGCAAAGCACCTTCGGCACAGAGTGCCTGCGGAATGGAGGAAACATGGGTGAATTGATGCAGCAGTATATCGACGAAGCCGAGCAGGATCTTCTGCATACCTATAATCGGTATCAGGTCGTTCTGGATCGCGGCGACGGCGTATCTTTATATGATATAGAAGGAAAACGGTATCTGGATTTTGTGGCTGGTATTGCGGTGTTTGCCCTCGGCTATCATAATGCCGAGTACAATGATGCGCTGAAGGCGCAGATCGACAAGGTCATCCACACCTCGAATTATTATTACAATGTTCCTGCGGTGGAAGCGGCAAGACATCTGAAAAAGGTTTCCCGGATGGACCGCGTGTTCTTCACCAACAGCGGTGCGGAGGCAATTGAGGGCGCGATCAAGGCGGCGCGGAAATATGCTTATTTAAAAGACGGCACGACAGATCATGAGATCATTGCCATGAACCATTCGTTCCACGGTCGGACGATGGGAGCACTGTCGGTAACCGGCAATCCGCATTATAGAGAGGCATTTGAGCCCGGAATCGGCAATATCCGGTTTGCCGATCTCAACGATTTTGACAGCGTGCTGGCATGTGTAAATGACAAGACGTGTGCAATTTTGCTGGAAACCGTGCAGGGTGAAGGCGGAATTTATCCGGTACAGGAGGACTTTCTGAAAAAAGTGCGCGCGCTGTGCGATGAAAAGGATATCCTGCTGATTCTGGATGAAATCCAGTGCGGCATGGGACGAACCGGCTATTGGTATGCGTGGCAGAAATATGGCATAAAGCCGGATATCATGACGACGGCAAAAGCCCTTGGCTGCGGTGTTCCGGTGGGTGCATTTTTAATGACGGAAAAGGTCGGACAGCATTCGCTTACGGCAGGCGACCACGGCACGACCTATGGCGGCAATCCGCTGGCATGTGCAGCTGTGGCAAAGGTGCTGGAGCTGTTTGAAGAAAACAATATTCTGGAGCATGTGCGGGAGGTGTCGGCTTATCTGGAAGAAAAGCTGGACAGCCTGGCAGCAAAATATGATTTTATCACGGACAGAAGAGGCATGGGACTGATGCAGGGACTTGTCTTTGACCGTCCGGTTGCGCCTGTGATCAACGCAGCGCTGGAAAACGGTCTGATTCTGATCAACGCGGGAACCAATATTATCCGCTTCGTTCCGCCTCTTGTCATCACCGACGCAGATGTGGATGAAATGATCGAAATTCTGGATTCATGCCTGAAAACGCTTCAGGAGCAAAACGCGTAGCTGCCGGGAAACGGCGGCGCGGCAAAAAAGAAAGAAATGGAGAGGAACATGTCTTTTTACCCAAAACTGATCGGGGCGGTCTGCGGTGTCTGTGCTGCGGGGGCTTTGATTTATGCGGGCGTCTCTGCCCTGGATAAGGCAGGCGTTTCTACGGACGGTATTCTGTCGTCCAAACCGACGCTGACGGTGTGGTATACCGAGGAAAAACTGGAGGATTATCTTTCCGCGATGGCGCTTGAATATCAGGATGCGACCGGCGTTCGTGTTGTTCCGGTTTTGAAAAGCGGTCTGGAATATCTCGAGGCAGTAAACGACGCTTCCATCGCAGAGGAATCGATGCCGGATGTTTACCTGATCAGCAATGACGGACTGGAAAAAGCGTACCTTGCCGGGCTGGCGGTAAATGTGAAGGATCAGAATGCTGTCCTGAATACCGAAAATTTCCCGCAGACTGCACTGGACGCTGTGACCTATCAGGGACATGCGGTTGCTTATCCGCTGTATTTTGAAACCAGCGCGCTTGTATACAACCAGACGTATCTGGAGCAGGCGGCGGCAGAGCTGGAAACGGACGAGATGTCCCTGATTCCGAAAACGATTGAAGATATCCGGAATTTTGCGGATGAGTACAACGCGCCGGAAACGGTAGAATCGGTTTTCCGATGGGATGTATCTGATTTTTTCTATAATTATTTCTTTGCAGGAAATTATATCACCGTTGGCGGAAGCTGCGGGGATGATTCGTCCCGGATCAACATCTATAATCAGGATGCGGTTTACGGGCTTGCGGCGTACCAGAAGCTGAGTCAGTTTTTCTCGATCGATGCGGAGACTTCGAGCTACGACCAGGTTGTGCAGGATTTTTTGGATGGAAAGCTGGTTTATACGATCGCGACCACCGATATTCTGGATCGGGTTGTGCAGGCGAAGGCAGACGGAAGCTTTGCGTGGGAATACGGCGTAGCGTCCCTGCCGGATATCAGTGAAACGGTTTGCTCCCGCGGTATTTCCGTGACCGGAAGCATTGTTGTAAACGGCTACGGCAAGCATCAGGACGAGGCGGATAATTTCGCAGCATGGCTTTGCACGGACAGCGCGGATAAGCTGTTTGACCGCAGTACCCTTGTGCCTGCCAAAAAGAGCGCAGCGCAGCAGACGGAGGAGATGGCAGCGTTCTGGCAGGAATACAGTCAGACGGTTCCGGTGCCGAAGCTGATGGCGACTGCGAACTTCTGGGTACAGATGGAGATCGCGGAGACGAAAATCTGGGAGGGAGAAAACGTTTCGGACGTTTTAAAAGACCTTTCGGAAAAAATAATGACACAGGTAACCGGCACGCAGTACGTGGAAGAAGAATATATCGAAGTGCCTACGGAGACTCAAATCGATTACGCCGAGAGCGAAGAAGAATAAGAACGTGTATAAAAATCCAACCATAACGCATACTGTATTTCATACCGGACGCTGTCAGGGCGGACGGAAGAAGGAGGCTTGCAGGATGGTTGGATTTTTGATTGCAGTTTTATCCGGGGTTCTGATGAGCGTGCAGGGCATTTTCAATACACAGGTCACAAAAGCGTCGAGCATCTGGTCTGCGAATGTGTTTGTGCAGGCGACGGCGCTGCTGTCGTGCCTGGCAGTTTGGCTTGCAGCGGACCGGTCGAATCTGTTTGCCGTGTTTAGGAGCGAGCCGAAGTATCTGCTGCTTGGCGGCGTACTCGGCGCCGGGATTACCTGGACGGTGATTAAGGCAATGGCGATGCTTGGGCCGGCAAGGGCGGTTCTGTTTATCGTGGTGGCGCAGATCGCGGCGGCGTACCTTGTGGAGCTGTTTGGGCTGTTCGGCGTTGAAAAAGCAGCGTGGGAGTGGAGAAAGGCGATCGGACTTGCTGTAGCGGCTGTCGGAATTGCCGTTTTTCAGTGGAAATAGCGCCCGGAATATGCTATCCTACCAGTAGTGAGAGGTCTGCAGAAGGAGCTGGATTTTGGTATCTGCAGCCATGAAATACAAGAGAGGATGTGTATTTGATTGTCTTATCAGACGTTATTTTTACAGCAGTCTTATCGGGACTGTACGAAACAGTATGAGGAAATTCTGCACAACCCGAACCTGCCGTTGTGGGATTATGTGGTGCTGACGGCTTCGAACGAGGCCCAGGCTCAGGCATATCGTGCGCAGATTTCCTACCGCTTAAAGCATCAGATGCTCCCGGAAAAGACACACTATGCGGTGCTGCCTGATCCGGACGGCAAGCGTGTCGGAAGCGGCGGCGCGACTTTAAATGTGCTGCGGTATATCCGGGAGCATGCGGCGGGTAAGCAGAGTCCGGCTGCTGTGCCGCATGGCGCAGTGCAGGGTGACGGCGCAGCAGAGAGCAGGCAGTTAGCGTCTGCGCAGCCCGGCGAAGCAGCTTGCCACGCCTTTGACGGCAAGCGTATTCTGGTCATCCATTCCGGCGGGGACAGTAAGCGCGTGCCCCAGTATTCTGCCTGCGGCAAGCTCTTTTCCCCCGTGCCGCGGATTCTTCCAAATGGCCGCAGATCGACGCTGTTCGACGAATTTATGATTGCCATGTGCGGCGTTGCGGCGCGGATGAACGCCGGAATGCTTGTCTGCTCCGGGGATGTGCTGCTGCTGTTTAACCCGCTGCAGATCGATTTTTACGGAAAAGGCGCAGCGGCGCTGTCGATCAAGGAACCTGCAGAAATCGGCAAAAACCACGGTGTATACAGACGGGACAGGGAAGGAAATGTCGGCGGATTTTTACATAAAAAGACCGTAGAGCAGCTGCACGAAATGGGTGCGGTGGACGAGCACGGGCATGTGGATATCGACACCGGTGCGGTTATGATGAGCGTAGACCTGCTCAATTCCCTTTACAGCCTGATCGACACAGAGGAAAAGTTTGCCGCCTGTGTCAACGAACAGGCGCGGCTTTCGTTTTATGCGGACTTTCTGTATCCACTGGCGTCGGATTCCACCCTGGAGCAGTATTATCAAGAGACGCCCGAGGGTGAGTTTACACCGGAGCTGAGAGCCTGCCGGGAAAAAATCTGGGCGGCGCTGCATCCCTATCAGATGAAGCTGATCCGGATGTCACCGGCGGCATTTATCCATTTTGGGACGACCCGGGAGCTGCTGCATCTGATGACGGAGGGGATGGAGCAATTTACGCATCTGGGCTGGCAGGCGCGGATCAACACCAACAGTCAGGAAAAAAGCTATGGGGCTGGAAACAGCTATATCAGTCTGCGCGCAAACGTTGGCGCGGGAAGCTATATCGAGGACAGCTATTTGCATCATGGTACGGTTGTCGGGGAGCGCTGCGTGATCTCCGGCGTGACGCTGGACGGACAGAGCGTTCCGGCGGATACGGTACTGCATGGGCTAAAGCTGCAGGACGGCAGGTTTGTTGTCCGGATGTACGGTGTATGCGACAATCCGAAGGAAGCGGCATTATTTGGAAAAAAGATCGGCGAACCGTTGTGGACGGCGGCAGTTTATCCGATTCGAAATACGATTCAGGAAGCAGTATCTGCGACACTGCGTGCATATGAAGATGGTTTTCCAACACTGGAAGACGGGATTTCTTTAAAAGACAGCTTCAACCAGGCGGATGTAACGGCGATTCTGCCCTGGCAGGATAAGCTGGAGGATAAGGTAAAAATCGAATCCCTGTTGGAGGCCATCGATAAAAAGGATAACCTCCATGAGGCGGTGAAGGTGTTCAACGGGGAGATCAATGCGCGCGTAATCCGGCAGCTTTGCGGTCTGGCGGAAAAGCTGGACGAACAGGAGCTGTTCGAATTTTCCCGGAAAATCCGGATTTATTATGCGTTGTCCTGTCTGACGAAGCAGGATAAGTATCTTGACCTGTGCCTGGATACGATCCGAAACGCGATTCTTGTCGGGGCGGTGGCAGGGCTTTCCTACGATCCGACGGCAAAAATGGAGCAGGAGGAAGTGGTGGTACGCCTGCCCGTGCGCGTCAACTGGGGCGGCGGCTGGAGCGATACGCCTCCATATTGCATGGAGCACGGCGGAACGGTGCTGAATGCGGCGGTGAAGCTGGATGGACAGAATCCTGTCGAGGCAGTTGTGAAAAAGATTCCGGGCAATCAGATCGTGCTGGCCAGCGCGGACAGCGGTGCAGAGCAGGCATTTTCTGAAATCAGTCAGCTGCAGGATTCCAGCAATCCTTACGATCCCTTTGCCCTGCATAAGGCGGCGTTGATCGCCTGCGGCATCATTCCGTACCGGGAGCAGATTTCTGTCGAAGAGGTGACGAAAAATCTCGGCAGCGGGCTCTATTTGTCCACACAGGTGATTCATATCCCGAGAGGCAGCGGCCTCGGTACGTCCTCGATTCTTGCGGGCGCATGTGTCAAGGCGATTTACCGGATGCTCGGAAAGGAGCTGTCCCAGGAGGAGCTGTACAACCGGGTCCTGTGCATGGAGCAGATTATGTCCACGGGCGGCGGCTGGCAGGACCAGGTGGGCGGGCTTGCGCCCGGAATCAAAATGGTGACCAGCGATGCAGCGATTGTACAGGAAATCGGCTGCAGTCCATGCAGCATCAGCACAGAGACGCTGCAGGAGTTAAACGAGCGATTCTGCCTGATTTATTCCGGACAGCGCAGGCTTGCAAGAAACCTGCTGCGCGATATTGTAAGCCGCTATGTGAGCGGTAACCCGGATACGGTGGAGGTGCTTTATGAGATCCAGCGGATAGCGGTTTTGATGCGCTTTGAGCTGGAAAAGGGAAATGTAGACGGCTTTGCACAGCTCCTGAACCAGCACTGGGAGCTTTCCAGACGGCTGGATGGCGGCTGTACCAATACCTGTATTGATATGATCTTTAGTTCCGTGGAGGATCTGATCGACGGAAAGATGATCTGCGGCGCAGGCGGCGGAGGCTTTTTACAGGTTATCCTGAAAAAAGGCGTGACTGCGGAACAGGTGCAGAAGCGTCTGAGAGAGGTATTCCAGGACAGCGGCGTGGAGGTATGGCGCTGCAGCCTGGTGTGATGACAGCGCGTGCGGCGAAAATACGGCGTAGCAGGCGCGCTGCTGCAGAATAAGTTTAAGGGGATATTCGATATGTTGAAGGGAATTTCACCACTGATTTCACCGGAGCTGTTAAAGGTTCTTGATGAAATGGGACACGGAGACGAGATCGTGCTGGCGGATGCGAACTTTCCGTCCAGCAGCATCGGACAACGGGTGATCCGGGCGGATGGAATCGGTACGGCAGAGCTTTTGGCGGCGATTTTGCCTTTGTTTCCGCTGGATCAGTACGATCCCGAGCATTTCGTCCTGATGGAGGTCGTGCCGGGAGATACGGTTGTACCGGTGATCTGGGAGGCTTATAAGGCTCTCCTGAACTATTATGAGCCGGACACAGAGGTGCATAAGATCGAGCGGTTTGCCTATTACGAGCGCGCCAAAAAGGCGTACTGCGTGGTAGCGACCGGAGAAAAAGCTCAGTATGCCAACATTATTTTGAAAAAAGGTGTTGTGAAGTAGGGGCTGGAAAAAGGTTGGCGGGGCAGGCAGATACATAAGAAAAAGATTCAAATATAATATTTTTATAAATACGATAAAATCTGTACATTATTACGATTTGCCTATATTAGAAAGGAGGAAGGTGAATGAGGCGAAAACATTATTTTGTATGGATGCTCACAACAGCGCTTACGGCTGCTTCGGTTATGCCGATGACGGTGTATGCACAGCCTGCTTTTGCAAGTGGCGGCGAAGTGAAGGTCGTAGAGGGAGATGTAAACGGAGAGCTGCAGGGAGGCGTGATGTCGCCGGGAGCCATGGCGATCGAAGGCTCTGATCTGAAGGTGAACGGAAACGTTTCGGGCGGTCTGGTTTCAGACGGTTCTACGGTAACCGTAAACGGAAATGTGACAGGAAACGGAATCGATACGGTTATTGCGAAAAAAGGGACTGTGACGGTAAACGGAACGGTAACAGCAACGGATTTAAGCGAGAAGACGGGTGTTCTGGCGTCAAACGGCAGCAACCTGACGGTCGGGGATACGGAGGTTGGCGGAAAAGAATCGACCGGCGTGATTGCAGAAAGCGGGTCGAAAGCGACAGCCGGAAATGTGAAAGTTTCCGGGGAGTACATGACAGGAACTTCGGCATACGGAGACAGCACGGTTCATGTAAAAGGTAACGTGACTGCGGATGGAAACGGTATGACGGGAGTAAGTGTACACGACGGAGATAAGTCATCGCTGATCGTGGATGGAGATGTGACTGCAACCGGTGAAAACTCGGTCGGCATTTATGGAGAAACCGGCATAATAAAAATCGGAGGCGATGTCTCAGGGAGAGAAGCGGTCATTACAAAAGGAAAGGCTGACGTAACGGTAGGCGGTTCCGTAAGCGAAACGCTTGTTGGCATTGTAGCGGGTGGAAACGCAGCGGTAAGCGTGAAAGGAGATGCAGGGACGAAGACCGGCGCCGGCATGTTTGCGCAAGAAAATGCAACGGTTACCGTCGATGGAAATGTGACAGGCGGAACGTTCTACGGAGAACTGGAGGACTTTGAAGACGTGTATCCCGCTATTATTGCAGGGACCGGCGCGACTGTCATCGTAAAAGGGACGGTATCGACAGCAGAAGGAAACGGTGTTGCCGTGGGCATCAATTGTAAGGATATCGGAAGCCAGAAGGGAACGTTGATCATTGAGAAAGCGAAAGCCGGCGGAGAGGCGAGCGCGATTTATGTGGATACAATCCCGGGCGTTTCACAGGAGTATATTCTGAACAGTCTGCCGGATATCGTGGTGGGAGAGCTGGCTGCAAAGAATGAAAATTTTATCTGGAACAGTTATGACAACGATCTGTATCAGAACAATCCGGAGGATGAAACAATCGGGGAGCTGAATGAAAAGATTTATGCTGCGATCCGGTATATGATCCGGTGGAACAATTCGGAGGGCGGCAGCTTTTCGGTAGACGGAACCTCCAAATACGGGGAGTATGATGTCGCGCAGGAAAATCAGGAGCTTGGGATTACGATTCAGATTGCAGAAGGGTACGAGCTGGAATCCATTTCCGGAGGAAAAGCACAGGTCCTTCAACGGCCAGATGGAACCTGGTCGGTGATCGTTCCGCGTGGCGGCGGTGTGAATCTGTCCGCAGTGCTGAGACGGATCATAAAGGAAGAAATGAAAAACAGCCGCGTTTCTAATCCGGGTGCTTCCGGTTCGGAAGAGCAGACGACAGTACAGAAAAGCTCCGGCTATGTCGAGTTCCAGAAAGCGGTGCGCAGACAGATCAAAAATGCAGCACCCGGAGCAGTTCTGGAAGTGGACGGAAAGAACTGGATGAGCTTTGACCGCAGCACGATGGAGGAGCTGAGCAAACGAAATGACCTGACGGTTGTTGTGCGTTTTCGGTATCTTGGAAAGCGTTGGAGAGTAGTAGTTCCGGCTGGCTATGCGGTGCAGACGCTGCTGAATCAGGAGGGATACACTGGATTTTTATACCTGAGCGCAGTTTTCGGTGCAGTGCCGGAAGAAGCATAATGGATGGAAAAAGTCGCCCAGGGCGGCAGCTGCCACCGTCCTGCGGCGGTTTGTGGAGATCGTCATCGACCCGCAGACCGCAAGGGAATTGGCACAGAAGAACAGCGGGAAACAATAGAATGCACGCTCTGTGAGCATTCTATTGTCATGAATAAAAATAAGTAAAAAAGAGCTCCTGTTGGAATCATACCACGAAAGCAAGTGTGGTTTCCAACAGGAGCTTTTTGCTCGATAGGAAATAGATGCTATTTTTAGTTCCAGATATGCGCTGTAAGCGCGTTAGTTTGCATTTCCATCATCGACAGGGACATTGTCGGCTGCGCTGCCGTCGGAAGACGGTGCAGCTGCGGCAGACTGTGTCTGGACAGAGGTTTGTGCGGCATTTAACTGATTGATCTGTGCGTTGAGGCTGTCGATGCGGCTCTGTGCCTCGTCAACAGCGCTCTGTGCAGCCGCTTTTGCATTGTCATCGGCAGCCGCTGCAAGCGCTTGATCTGCAATCGCCTTATCCTCTACTGCGGTCTGGAGCTGCTGCTGCAGGCTTACGAGCAGAGCTTCGTACTGTGCAGAGTTGCTGCGCAGCTGAAGCTCGAGCCGTTCCTGCTCGATGATCTGATCTGCACCGGGGGTTGTCATGAAGACGGAGCTGTGCTCGCAGACCCTCTGGGAATCCTCGGAGGTCACCTGACCGGTCAGGATACGTTCGTTTTCCGGAAGCATTTCCAGAGTACCCTCTGTTGCAAAGGGGCAGGCATCTGCTGCGGGAAGACCGCTGTAGGCGCAGACACTACCCTGATAGTGTACGTCACAGGTTTCGGTCGGAACCGTATCTGCAGCAAAATATTCTGTCTTTAAGGTTTCACCGCAGAGTGCGGTCGGCAGCTTACCAGACTGCGCGCAGACAGTCTGAGCGACGATATCGGCAGGCTGGGAGAAGGATTTGTTTTCCAGACCTTCATGCACCTGACTCATGACTGCTTTCCAGAGCTTCTTTGCAAGGCTTCGTTCTTCGCCCTTGCGCAGCTTTGTGTTGTTGTCATAACCTGTCCAGGTCGTACAGGTGTAGTACGGTGTGTAGCCGGAGAACCAGATATCGTTATAATCGGACGTCGTACCGGTTTTACCGGCGATGGACATGCCGCCGAAGTTGACAGCAGTACCGGTACCGGAGGTGACAACATCCTGCATTGCGCTCGTTAAGAGGAATGCGGTGGAGGGCTTGATGACCTGCGTACCCTCGGTGCTGGTGTTATCCAAAATAACGTTGCCGTCGTGATCTTTTACAATCGTATACAGCTTGGGCCTGATATACTGCCCGCCGTTTGCGATGGTGGCATAGGAGGCGTTTAATTCGATGTTTTTTACACCATATGTGATACCTCCAAGGGCGAGGGCCTGCTGGACGTCGGAGAAAATCTTGCCGTTTTTCTCTACGCCGTCTACCAGCGTGGTAAAGCCGAATTTCTGTAAATATTCATAGCCCAGACGGGGGGTGATTTGCGTCAGGACCTTTACCGTAACGATATTTAAGGAGTCCCGGATACCATCCCGCAGGGAACAGATGCCGCGGTAGCCGCTGGAATACCAGTTGGATACCGGTCTGCCATTGTCATAGTTGAAGGGACCGTCGACCTCGACATCCGCGAGAGTCATGCCGGCGCTGTCCAGAGCGGGCGCATAGGTGGAGACGATCTTAAAGGTGGAACCCGGCTGACGAACCGCATCGGTGGAGCGGTTCAGGGTCAGGTTTCCTTCCTTGGTGCCGCGGCCGCCGATCATGGCAACGACATAGCCCGTGGACTGATCCTCGATCGTTAAGGAAATCTGGGGCTGGGGCGACAGGGTGATGGATTCGCCGATAATTTCCGCACTGTCGGGAATCGTAGCAGCCTTATAAGCCTCGATCGCTTCATTCGCCTCTTCCTGAGAGCTGTACAGGAGGTTGAAGTTTTTGTCGCCGTTTTCCTGATAATAGGATTTGTACTTTTCCGAGCTGATGTTGACGATGCCGCCTTCCTCCTCAGAATCAGGATCGCGGTAGGTCAGCTGGTAGCTTAACAGCCAGCGCGTGCCGTCCGGATAGAGGGATTCGTCAGAAGCAACGGAGTCACAGATCGCCTGAATATCGGGATCCATGGCGGAGAAAATGCTCAGACCGCCGGAATAAACCATGACGTAAGCCTGGGTTTCGGTATAGCCGGCTGCGATCAGGTCTTCGGTTACGGCTTCTTTGACTGCATCCGCATAGTAAGAGTCTACGGAAGAATCTCCGCCGACTTCGAGGTTGGCGGTCTGGATTCTGCGGTATAAGCTGTCAGTATCCGCTTCCGCCTCATCGTACTGCGCCTGTGTGATATAGCCCTGCTCAAGCATGTTGGTCAGCACCTTTTCACGGCGATCCTGGTTTTTGTCAGGATGGGTCAGCGGATTATACTTGGACGGGTTCTGGGTGATTCCGGCGATGGTCGCGCATTCGGAAAGGCTTAACTCCCAGACGTTTTTGTTGAAATAACGCTTGGAGGCAGCCTGTACGCCCAGCGTGTTCTGTCCCAGGTTGATCGTGTTCATGTATTGTTCCAGGATCTTGGATTTGTCGTTGGTATCTTTTTCCAGCTGAATCGCAAGATACTGCTCCTGAACTTTTCGCTTGATTCGTTCGCCCAGCGTCTTTTCCTGAGTCCAGGTCGTCAGGACGGTATTTTTGATCAGCTGCTGGGTGATGGTGCTGGCACCCTCCTGCCGTTTGAAGCCGGTCTTTACAGCGGTTACGCCGGCACGGAGAATCCCCATGATGTCGATACCGTTGTGCTGGTAAAAACGCTCATCCTCGATGGCGACAAAGGCGTTTGCCAGATCGGTGGGAATCTGATCCATCGTAACGGGGACACGGTTGGAGTCCTCGGCGATCAGCTTCGCCATCTGGTTTCCCTTGCTGTCATAAATAAAGGAAGAGTATCGGGTGGGAGTTGCATCCTCCAGTGTGATGGTAGGTGCAGAATCTATAATCCCCTTGAAAACCCCCAGTCCGGCGCAGATGCCGATAATCCCGATTGCAATGACGCATAAAAGCAGCACCTTGGAAAAGGTGAGCAGGCATTTGCGTCCGAGCTTCGAAGATGTGGACTGGAGTGCTTTCTTTTTCTGTTTTACACTCTTTTTGCCATAATTCATGCAATGAAACCTCCTTGGTTTTGGACATTACCTCCCCTGATTATAGCAAAATCGGGCAGGTAAATAAAGGTTTTTCTGCCATATTAAGATATTGTTCACAAAAAGAAATGCTGTTATACTGGTTGGGAAGCGGGAAACGCCTGTCAGGGGACAGATGAGAAACCGCAGGGCAGCTGTAGAATGGAGAATTTTTATGGAAGAAAAAGAAACGGTCAGGGAGCCTTACCGGATGGTGCTGGAGGGCGGTCAGGCAGAGCTGGTGGAAAAAAAATCGCGCTTTATCGCAAACGTCCGTCCGGTCGAATCCGAAGCAGAGGCGGTTGCGTTTATTGATGAGATGAAGAAAAAATACTGGGACGCCCGGCATAATTGCTCGGCGTTTGTCATCGGCACGAAAGCGGAGCTGACGCGCTGCAGCGACGATGGCGAGCCCTCCGGGACGGCGGGACGTCCGATGCTGGAGGTGCTTTTAGGCGAGGGCGTAAGAAACGTCGCAGTCGTTGTGACACGGTATTTCGGCGGCGTGCTGCTGGGCACCGGCGGACTGGTGCGCGCCTATTCCGGCGCAGTAAAAGAAGGAATTGCCGCGTCCAAAATCGGGACGATGCGTTACGGCGTCCGTTTAAAAATCTACACAGACTATAATGGAATCGGAAGGATTCAGTACATCCTGCGCCAAAACGGTCTGGAAGCGGAGGACACGGTTTACACGGATCAGGTGGAGCTGACGGTGCTGCTTGCGGCAGAGTGTGTGCCCGGATTGAAAAAAGTAATTATAGAGGCAACCGCAGCGAAGGCTGGCATCGAAGAGGTGGAGAAGCTGTATTTCGTGGCACCGGATGCGTAAACAGTTGGGCGGCTGAACATAGTTGTAATAGAAATGGAGAATTGGGATGAAATTGATTTCATGGAATGTGAATGGGCTTCGCGCCTGTATGACAAAGGGCTTTATGGATTTTTTCAACGAGGCGGACGCCGATATTTTCTGTTTGCAGGAGACGAAGCTTCAGGCGGGGCAGATCGAGATGAAGCTGCCGGGCTATGAACAGTTCTGGAATTATGCGGAGAAAAAGGGCTATTCCGGGACGGCGATTTTTACAAAGCAGAAACCTCTGTCGGTCGCATACGGCATCGGAATTGAGGAACACGATCACGAGGGCAGAGTAATCACGCTGGAATACCCGGACTATTATGTGGTTACAGTGTATACACCCAATTCCCAGGACGGTCTGGCTCGGCTGGATTATCGGATGAAATGGGAGGACGACTTTTTCGCGTATTTGAAGAAGCTGGAAGAGAACAAGCCGGTGATTTTCTGCGGAGATTTGAATGTTGCGCACAAGGAGATTGATTTAAAGAACCCGAAAACCAACCGTAAAAACGCGGGCTTTACGGATGAAGAGCGCGCAAAGATGACAAAGCTGCAGGAGAATGGCTTTATCGATACGTTCCGGTATTTTTATCCGGATCAGGAGGGCATCTATTCCTGGTGGTCGTACCGCTTCCAGGCGCGCAGCAAAAATGCTGGATGGAGAATTGATTATTTTATGACGTCAGAAAGTTTGAAAGACAGACTGGAGGATGCGAAGATCGACACAACGGTTCTGGGATCGGATCACTGCCCGGTGGAGCTGATTTTGAAGGATTAAAAAATTTCTGCTGGGGATAAAAATATGAAAAATTTTGGAATCAGTTGATATTCCAGGATGTTTTGTGTATAATATAAATACCAAGAGAAAACTCTCTTCCTGGAAACAGGACACGAAGCATAAGGTGTTTGCTTCCGTTGCACTGGCAACGTTAAAACTTTGCATTTACTCTTCAGCCAGAGAATAATAAGGTCGGACGGGTGAAAGGCTCGTAAAGTGGTGGCAAAGCACCGGAACGAAACCAGTTTTGCAGGTAAAATGGAGAAACCTTTGTATCAAAGGTTTCTCTTTTACGTTAAGGAGAATAATGAAATACGGCATAAAAAACGAAAAAATATTGACGTCGGAAGAGGTGTTGGCGATCCTGCATCGCAGTGCCGTCCGATATTCCGAATATGCTGATACGACACTGCTATTTCTGTTTCGGGAAAAGAAAACGGAAGGTTATAATTTTTATGAGGTCAGATTTGGAAAGCATAATTTCATGCACCTGGCGGGAATGAAAAGTGAAATGTTCAATGCGGTCGAATTTTATGAAGCATGTCTGAATGGAATGGTGACACAAAAGGCATGCACTCCGCGGAGAGACAGGAAAACGATGTATTCCAAGCTGGCTGTTTTGGAGCAGATGTTGGATTTACGAAACAGCAAATGTTATAAAATTGGAGAAAAAGATTTAGTAACACGCGAGAATGATTTTGAAATGGCTACCGGAAATGCGAACGGAGTCATTGGGTATGATGCGCGCATAAAAATAAAAGGAAGCGATAAAGTGGACAGAGCCAAAGCGGCGATTCCGACCACTTTACTGAACGCTCCGATCACAGCATATTGCTCCAGACCAGACAAGATTATGTTTATTCTGCAAAAATCAGATAGGGAAAATACATATAGCAGATTGTTTTATGAAATCAAAAAAGGGCTGTTTCAAACCGAAAAGGAAAGAATTAAGGAACAGTTAAAGATAGATTTATAGTAGTAAAAAAGGAACTTTTAGAAATAGCGCCCTAAAAATAGAACCTTTCAAATTTCCTTATGGAAATTTGAAAGTAGCGCAAAAAAGGGAACCCACCATGAGGTTCCCTTTTTTGCGCTACTTGTTCTGGATTGCAGCACGCTTGCGCATGGTGTGATCCAGGATTTTTTTACGGATTCTGAGAGACTTGGGAGTTACCTCCAGAAGCTCGTCTGTGTCGATGAAGTCCAGTGCCTGCTCCAGGCTTAAAATGCGCGGAGGGGAAAGGCGCAGGGCATCGTCGGCGCTGGAAGAACGGGTGTTAGTCAGCTTCTTGGTCTTGCAGACATTGACTTCGATGTCTTCACTGCGACCGGTCTGACCGATAACCATTCCGGCGTAAACCTTTTCACCGGCTCCGATAAACAGTGTGCCGCGCTCCTGTGCATTGAACAGACCGTAGGTGATGGCATCGCCTGCCTCGAATGCGATCAGGGAGCCCTGCTTGCGGTACTGGATATCGCCCTTGTAAGGCGCATAGCTGTCAAATATAGCGTTCATGATACCGTTGCCCTTGGTGTCGGTCATGAACTCACCACGGTAGCCGATCAGACCGCGGGAAGGAATCATGAATTCCAGGCGGGTCGTGCCGCTGTGGCCGGGGGTCATGTTGACCAGTTCGCCCTTTCTCTGACCGAGCTTTTCGATAACGTTTCCGGCAAACTCTTCCGGAACATCGATATATACCTGTTCCATAGGCTCGAGCTTGTGCCCCTTTTCATCATAATGGTACAGAACTTCCGCCTTGCTGACTGCAAACTCATAGCCCTCACGGCGCATGTTCTCGATCAGGACGGACAGATGCAGCTCGCCGCGTCCGGATACCTTAAAGCTATCGGTGGAATCTGTTTCTTCCACGCGAAGGGAAACGTCAGTATTTAATTCGCGGAACAGACGCTCTCTCAAATGACGGCTGGTGATGAATTTTCCTTCTTTGCCGGCAAGGGGAGAGTCGTTTACCATGAAGTACATTGCAATGGTAGGCTCGGAAATTTTCTGGAACGGAATTGCGTTGGGCGCATCGGGAGAGCAGAGCGTGTCTCCGATGTGCAGGTCTGCAATACCGGAAATTGCAACGATGGAGCCGATACCCGCCTCGCGGACTTCTACTTTATTCAAACCGTCAAACTCATAAAGCTTGCTGACCTTTACGCGCTTGGTGGAGTCGGGATCGTGATGGTTGACGATGACAACCTCCTGATTGACGGAAACCTTGCCATTATCCACTTTGCCGACGCCGATTCTGCCGACGTATTCGTTGTAGTCAATGGTACTGATCAACAGCTGCAGACCAGCATCCGGGTCGCCCTCAGGAGCAGGGATGTAGTCCAGGATCGTGTCGAACAGAGGCTTCATATCCTTATTCTTAACGGTCAGGTTCGTCGTCGCACTGCCGTTTTTCGCGGATGCGTAAACAAAGGGGCAATCCAGCTGCTCGTCAGTAGCATCCAGCTCTAAGAACAGCTCCAGAACTTCATCCTGTACTTCCAGCGGACGCGCTTCGGGACGGTCGCACTTGTTGATGCAGACGATAACGGGAAGCTGCAGCTCCAGAGCCTTGCGCAGAACGAAACGGGTCTGCGGCATGGGACCTTCGAATGCGTCTACAACGAGGATAACGCCGTTTACCATTTTCAGGACACGTTCTACCTCGCCGCCGAAATCGGCATGTCCGGGAGTGTCGATGATATTGATCTTTGTGCCGTTGTAGGTAACGGCTGTATTTTTAGAAAGGATGGTGATACCGCGTTCGCGCTCAATGGCATTGGAGTCCATCACGCGTTCTGCCACTTCCTGATTGGCACGGAACACACCGCTTTGTTTTAACAGCTCATCAACCAGCGTGGTTTTGCCGTGATCGACATGGGCGATAATGGCAACGTTTCTCACGTCTTCTCTTTTCTGTCTCATTTTTTCCTCACATTCCGCCGCCAAAGCGGCTTGTACTGCGGCATTCCGGCCGCGTATTTCATCATTTCCGGGTTTAAACGGTACAAGTATAGCACCGCTTTTTTTCTGATGCAACCATTAAAACGCCCAAAGAGCTGTTTTTCGACACAAAAATAAGGAAAAAACTGCCGGAAGCGGGTGCAGATGTCGGGAAAAGGAGAATTGTGCGCCTCCGTATATTCATAAATTAGGAAGAAACCCCATAAAATGGAATTACATGACAGGAAAAAATTCTTGTAACAAGAAGGGAGAACTTTAAAATGACAGATAAGGTAATTGAAAACAACCAGGCAGCAGTAATGGGCAAAATTATCAGCGGATTTACGTTTAGCCATGAGATTTTCGGTGAAGGCTTTTACATGATGGATGTGGAAGTCGCGCGGCTGAGCGAATCCTATGATATCATCCCGGTTATGGTATCGGAGCGCCTGATCGACGTGGATGCGAATTACGAGGGGGAATATGTAAGCATTTACGGACAGTTCCGTTCGTATAACCGCCATGAAGAACGCAGGAATAAGCTGATTTTATCTGTGTTTGCAAGGGAGATCACATTCGTGGATGAGTTGGAGGAAAGTGCGCGGACAAACCAGATTTATCTGGACGGTTATATCTGTAAGGAGCCGGTTTACCGTAAGACGCCGCTGGGGCGGGAGATCGCGGATGTGCTGCTGGCGGTCAACAGACCTTACGGAAAATCGGATTACATTCCCTGCATCTGTTGGGGCAGGAATGCCAGATATGCAGGCAGCTTTGAGGTTGGCGCCCATTGTGCGGTATGGGGACGGATCCAGAGCCGGGAATATATGAAAAAGCTTTCCGAGGATCAGCTGGAAAAGCGTATCGCTTATGAGGTATCAGTCAGCAAGCTGGAGCGGATGGACTGATATAGTTGCAGATTAGGGTAAGGTATGCTAAAATATCGACATCATATGATATATCTGCGGCATCAAATGTTTACGAAAAGACAAATCGGGAAAGGAATTCCGACTATGGGCAGAGTTCAGATTTTTACAGGGGACGGCTATGGAAAAACGATGGCGGCACTCGGGGAAGCGTTGATTGCTGCCGCATCCGGCAAACGTGTAGTAGTGATTCAGTTTTTGAAGGGGAGAGGCCTGACGGATTCTACATTTGAGCGGCAGCTGGAACCGGAGATCAAAATCTTCCGGTTTGAGAAATCGGATGCTGACTTTTTATCTCTTCCGGAAGATAAACAGAGGGAAGAAGCACAGAATATTCGAAATGGTATCTGCTTTGCGAGAAAGGTGCTGACCACTGGTCAATGCGACCTGTTGGTACTGGATGAGGTGCTGGGGCTTGTGGACTGCGGGATCGTGCAGGAGCAGGAGTTGAGAGAACTGATCTTTCTGCGCGGTGCAGATACGGATGTGACATTGACTGGAATTCGGATGTGTGACAGCCTTTTGGGAATCGCTGACCATGTATCTGATATCGAACAAATTAAATAAAAACAGACCCGCGCTGGATGGAGCTTCTCTACAGCGCGGGTTTTGTTTTTCCCTGTTGATTGACAGTCAAGGCGCAGGGTGCTATGATAATTCTATATAAAATCTGTTAGAAAGCAAGGCGGCCGGACGGCTCGCAAGGAGGTTTATATGGCAATTTTTGAAGGTGCCGGAGTAGCGATTATCACCCCGTTTCATACGGATGGTTCGATTGATTATGATAAATTTGGCGAAGTGATTGAACAGCAGATCGCAAATCAGACAGACGCGATCATTGTGTGCGGCACAACCGGTGAATCTGCGACGATGACGCATGAGGAGCATCTGGATGTGATCCGCTATTGTGTGGAGAAGGTGGCACATCGGATTCCTGTTGTGGCAGGAACCGGCTCTAACTGCACGGAGACGGCGGTTTATCTTTCCCAGGAAGCGGAGAAGATCGGTGCAGACGGGCTGCTTGTTGTAACTCCTTACTACAATAAAGCGACTCAGAATGGTCTGTATCAGCATTTTAAGATGGTTGCGGATTCTGTAAAGCTGCCGATCCTGTTATATAACGTTCCGTCCCGCACCGGTACGACGCTGCAGCCGGAGACGATCGTGCGCCTGTGCAGAGATGTGGAAAATATCGTCGGTGTCAAGGATGCAACGGGGAATATCAGCCAGACAGCTCATCTCATGAGCATCGCAGATGGCTGTGTGGATCTCTATTCCGGTGAGGATGCGATTATTGTTCCGATGCTTTCTCTGGGAGCAAAGGGCGTGATTTCTGTTTTGTCAAATGTTGCGCCGCAGGAAACACACCAGATCTGTAGCCTTTATTTTGAAGGAAAGGTAAAAGAAAGCTGTGAGTTGCAATTAAAGGCAGTTCCCCTTGTAGAAGCGCTTTTCTGTGAAGTGAATCCGATCCCGGTCAAGAAGGCGATGCAGTTAAAGGGCATGTGCACCGGAACCCTGCGGATGCCGCTGACAGAGATGGAAGAGGCAGATGCGGCAAGACTGGAACGTGAAATGAAAAAATTTGGTGTATTATAAGGGCTTTTTGACAGGCCGGGACATAAAGTGCTCCGGTCTGTTTTACATTTCAGGATTGCGAGGGTTACAGCAGAGCAATCCACAGAGAAAAAATCCAGGTTCAGAACAAGGAGGATAACATGGTCAGAGTAATTATGCACGGCTGCAATGGCCGCATGGGACAGGTCATTACGGAGATGATCGCAAAGGAAGCAGAGATGGAGATCGTTGCGGGGGTGGATGTGAGTGATTCTGTCCATAATACCTATCCGGTATTTAAAACCCTGAAGGACTGCGATGTAGAAGCGGACGTTGTGATCGATTTTGCAAATGCAAAAGCAGTGGACGGGCTGCTGGATACCTGCGTCGCAAAAAGTCTTCCCTGTGTTTTATGTACGACCGGACTTTCGGAAGAACAGCTTGCGCATGTCAAAGAGGCTTCCGGCAAGGTTGCGATCCTGCGCTCTGCAAATATGTCCATGGGCATCAACCTTTTGATGAAGCTGTTAAAGGATGCGGTTCCGGTGCTGGCAGCGGCTGGCTATGATATGGAAATCGTGGAAAAGCATCATAACCAGAAGCTGGATGCTCCCAGCGGCACGGCGATTGCGCTGGCGGACGTCATGAATCAGGCGGCTGGCGGCGATTACGAATATGTTTACGACAGATCGACCCGCAGGGAGAAGCGCCCGGAAAAGGAAATCGGTATTTCTGCAGTGCGCGGCGGGACGATTGTCGGCGACCATGACGTGATTTTTGCAGGTCAGGATGAGGTCATTACCTTTTCCCATATGGCATATTCCAGAAAGCTGTTTGCGACAGGCGCAGTTTCTGCGGCAAAGTTCCTGGCAGGTAAGCCTGCAGGTATGTACGATATGAGCCGCGTGATCGAGGGAAAATAAGACAGAAAGCAACTGTTGACGGTGAAACCGGGGGAGCCGCCAGGCGGCAGATAGAGAGGGTATATGGATAATAATTTTGAGTACAGGGTTTATTTGAAAAGCTTGTCGAAGCAGTTTCCGACCATTGCGGACGCTGCGACGGAGATTATCAACCTGCAGGCGATTTTGAGTCTGCCCAAAGGCACGGAGCATTTTCTGACAGATATTCACGGAGAATACGAGCAGTTTAACCATGTGTTGAAAAACGGCTCCGGATCCGTGCGCAGAAAGATCGACGAGGAGTTCGGCAACACGCTGAGTGTCAAGGACAAAAGAAGCCTTGCGACGCTGATTTATTATCCTCAGGAAAAGCTGGAGCTGGTCTGTCAGGAGGAAGAGGATCAGGATGTGCTGGAGGATTGGTTCAAGATCACGATTCACCGGCTGGTGCAGATGACCAAACGCGTTTCTTCCAAATATACCCGCTCCAAGGTGCGCAAGGCGCTGCCCCACGATTTTTCCTATGTCATCGAAGAGCTGATTACCGAAAAAGAAGAAATTCAGGACAAAGAGCTTTACTATAACGAAATTATCAATACGATTATCCGGATCGGCAGGGCACCGGAATGTATTATCGCACTCTGCAATCTGATTCAGCGCCTTGTCATCGACCACCTGCATATCGTCGGCGATATCTATGACCGCGGCAAGGGACCTCATGTCATCATGGATACCCTGAGTGCATATCATTCTGTGGATATCCAGTGGGGAAATCACGATATTGTGTGGATGGGTGCAGCCAGCGGGCAGACGGCATGTATGGCGACGGTACTGCGGATTTCCGCTCGTTACGGCAATCTGGACACGCTGGAAGAGGGCTATGGTATTAACCTGATCCCCCTGGCGACCTTTGCACTAAAGACCTATGAAAATTCGGACTGCAGCGTATTTTCCATCAAATACGGGGCAGATTACGATGTCAAGGACTTAAAGCTCGACATGATGATGCACAAGGCGATCGCCATCATTCAGTTCAAGCTGGAGGGACAGCTGATCCTGGCACATCCGGAATATCACATGGATGACCGGCTGCTGCTGGATAAGATCGACTTTGAAAAAGGAACTGTCCGCATCGGAGATAAGGAATATGAAATGCTGGATTCTGATTTCCCGACTGTCGATCCGAAGGATCCGTATCGTCTGACGGCAGAGGAGGAGCAGGTAGTAGAGCGCCTGCGGCATGCCTTTGTTCATTGCGAGAAGCTCCAGAAGCATGTGCGCTTCCTGTTTGCCAAGGGCAGCATGTATAAGATCTTTAATTCCAATCTGCTCTATCATGGCTGTGTGCCGATGGACGAGGACGGAAATTTCGAACAGATCAATGTGTACGGCAAGCTCTGCAGCGGCAAAAAGCTTTACGAGGTGCTGGAAACCTATGCCCGCAAGGGATATTACTCTCAGGATAAGGAAGAACGCAGAAAAGGGCGTGATACCCTCTGGTATATCTGGGCGGGTCCGAAGTCTCCGGTATTCGGCAAGGATAAAATGGCGACCTTTGAACGATATTTCATCGCAGATAAGGAAACACATAAGGAAACGAAAAACGCTTATTATCGCCTGTATGATAACGAGGAGATTTTAAATAAGATCCTGCGGGAATTTGGACTGGATGAGCATCGTTCCCATATTATTAACGGTCATGTTCCGGTGGAGATCAAGCGTGGGGAGACGCCGATCAAATGTAACGGAAAGTTACTGATTATCGATGGCGGCTTTTCCAAGGCTTATCAGGGAAAAACTGGAATCGCAGGCTATACCCTTGTTGCCAATTCTCACGGCATGAATCTGGTGGAGCACAGGCCCTTCGTTTCCGCAGAGGATGCGATCCGAAACGAAACGGACATGGTATCGGACAATATCCTGATCGAAACGGCAAAACGAAGAATTCTTGTGGCAGATACGGATATCGGACGCGAGCTAAAGGAGAGTATCGGGCATCTGGAAAAGCTTCTGAACGCTTATCGGGATGGTATTCTGATCGAAAAAGGAATCTGACCGGACAGACGCCATATCGTCCGGGTGTTTGGTGGACTTTTCGCTCTGACAGGAGGAAGCCTGCAGAATGATGCCTGTAAGCAGCAACAGGAGGATGGGACGGATGGGATAATTGCGTTTCATGAAATTCCTCGTTTCTGGGTGGATGTTAGTTTGAAACATAAGCGTGGTCACTTATGCTTCTCACAGCTATGGATCGCACGCGGTTTTTTTGGCACAAAGCGCCTGCGGAATAGGGATTAAAATGCGGGACGCAGCGGCAGTGCCTGTATGCAGTATCTGCATGAAGACGGATTTTATACCCGGCGCGAAGCAAAACGTCCGGTCGGTTGGAGCATGAACAGCGCCGCAGACAGCGGCAGAATGGGAGTATCATGGAATTAAGACCCTGTATTGACATTCATAACGGCAAGGTAAAGCAGCTGGTGGGCGGCAGCATTCAGGATCAGGGAGACTCTGCGCAGGAGAATTATATTTCCAGCCAGGATGCGGCGTGGTACGCACGCCTGTTTCAGGAAAAGGGCTTGAAAAATGGTCATGTCATCCTGTTAAACAGCAAAGACAGCGCTTATTACGAGCAGACCAGGCAGCAGGCACTTTCTGCGCTGCAGGCATATCCGGGCGGACTGCAGGTCGGCGGCGGGATCACCGCAGAAAATGCCCGGGAGTATTTGGATGCAGGTGCATCCCATGTCATTGTGACATCCTATGTATTTCGAAATGGTGATATTTCATTTGAAAATCTGAACCGCATGATGGATGCTGTCGGCAAAAAGCGTCTGGTTCTGGATCTGAGCTGCCGCAAGAAAGACGGGAAGTATTATATCGTGACGGATCGCTGGCAAACTTATACGAGGGTCGCGCTTTCGGAAGAAATTCTGACGATGCTGTCTTCTTTCTGCGATGAATTTCTGATTCACGGAGTGGATGTGGAGGGGAAACGCAGCGGAATCGAGCAGGAGCTGATCGGGTTGCTGGGAAGATGGAACCGGATTCCGATCACCTACGCCGGAGGTATCCGCAGTCTGGAAGATATCGAACAGATTCGAAAAGCCGGACAGAATAAAATTCATGTCACAGTCGGCAGCGCTCTGGACTTGTACGGCGGAGACCTGCTGTTTGAAAAAGTGCTGGCGGCGTGTGAACAGTAATGATGTAGAGACGCAGTTCGCCTGCGCCATTTGCAAAATCCCGTCTTGGATGCTTCCCGCTGTGCTGCAGGAGGAAATTGGAAAAATTTCAAACTGGGGATTGACTTTTTGACTGTAGTGAGGTACAGTATAGAAAACAAAGAGAAACCGATGAGAAAGAGGAGTACTCAGAGTCGCGAACATTACAGAGAGCTGCAGGCGGTGGGATTGCAGTATGGGAACATTTGAGGAATGGACTTTCGAGGCTGGCCCCGAACCAACAGTAGGTGCCGGCGGGATCCGGACCCGTTATCCGACCGGCGCATATGATAGTATGTGAACAGAGTGGACTGAAACAGTCAATTTGAGTGGCACCGCGATAATGAAACATTACCGTCTCAAGCAAAATGCTTGAGACGGTTTTCGTTTGTCTGGGAATAAATTCCCAGACAAACGAAGCCCTCTGGGCGGGAAGCTTCTCAAGCCACCACACTCGCATCCCCTTCCTTTTCTTCTTTGTTTCAATCATCGTTTTTTTAGAAAAGGAGAACAACACAATGAAAAAGAAAGCAATGGCACTTACCGTAGCAGCAATGATGGCAGCAGCAATGATCACAGGATGCGGACAGACCGCAGCAACCACTGTTGAGACCGCAGCAGACACAACCGTACAGACAGAAGAGAGCACCGCTGATACGGAAAGCACAGCAGCAGATACAGCGGCGGCAGACGGCGAAAGCTACACAATCGGTATTTCCCAGTTCGCAGAGCACGGTTCTCTGGACAACTGCAGAACCGGTTTTCTGGAAGGCTTAAAAGAAGCGGGCATCGAAGAGGGCGTGAACCTGACTGTTTTGTTTGACAATGCGCAGGCAGACACAGCGACAGCGAGCATGATTTCCGATAACTACGTTTCTCAGAAAGTGGATCTGATCTGTGCGATCGCAACTCCGTCCGCAATGAGCGCATACAATTCCTGCCTGGACAGCGATATTCCTGTTATTTACACCGCTGTATCCGATCCGGTCAGCGCAGGACTTGCAAAAGAAGATAAGACACCGGAGGGCAACATCACCGGTACTGCAGATACGCTTCCGGTAGAAGCACAGCTGAAAATGATCCGCGAGGTGCTTCCGGATGCAACAAAGATCGGTATCCTGTATACAACAAGCGAAGCAAACTCTCTGAGCACGATTGAAACCTACAAAGAGCTGGCTGACGATTACGGCTTTGAAATCGTAGAATCCGGCATCAATACACTGGCAGACGTCGATATGGCAGCGGCTGACCTCGCAGCAAAGGTAGACTGCATTTCCAACCTGACAGATAATACCGTAGTACAGGGTCTGCAGACCGTTCTGGCAAAAGCGAGCGCAGCGGGCATCCCGGTATTTGGTTCTGAAGTAGAACAGGTAAAGAACGGTTGCCTGGCAGCAGAAGGTATCGACTATGTAGCACTTGGCAAACAGACCGGAGCGATGGCAGCAAAGGTATTAAAGGGCGAGGCAGAGGCTTCCGACATGCCTTATGAAGCATGCGAGGGTGCAAACCTTTATATTAACACAGAAGTAGCAAGTGATCTTGGCATCACTTTCCCGGAAAACTACGAAGCGGACGCTGCAGAGGTTTTTGAAACCGTTACAGTAGAATAGAAGGACAGAAAGAAAAAGCAGGAGGTTCTGACATGGAACTGGTCATCAGTACACTCGAACAGGGTATGATCTACGGGATCATGGCGCTGGGAGTATATATCACTTATAAAATACTGGATTTCCCGGATCTGACGGTAGACGGCAGCTTTCCGATGGGAGCAGCGATTACGGCAGTCATGATTACAAATGGGGTTCCTGCAATTCTTACGCTTCCGGTGTGTTTCCTTGTAGGAGCGCTGGCAGGTGTACTGACTGGTCTGATCCATGTAAAACTCAAGGTAAGAGACCTGCTGAGCGGCATCATTATGATGACCGCTCTTTACACCGTCAATTTGCGGATCGCAGGCAGGGCGAACCTTCCGTTTTATAAAGAAGTAACTGTATTTGATAATAGTCTGGTCAACGGAATCTGCCAGGGAGCACTGGCGTCCTGGAAAATCGTACTCGTGATGGTTGTCATTACAGTTGCGGTAAAAGTGCTTTTAGACGCTTATCTAAAAACCGGATCCGGCTTTCTGCTCCGCGCAGTTGGCGATAACGCGTCGATTGTAACGGCGATGGGACGTGACCGTGGTAAAGTAAAAATTCTCGGACTTGCAATTGCAAACGGTCTGGTTACGTTGAGCGGATGCCTGTTTGCACAGCAGCAGCGCTGCTTTGAAATTTCGGTCGGAACCGGAACTGTAGTGGTCGGACTTGCGAGTGTAATTATCGGAACGAGTCTGTATCAGAAGTTAGAAGGAATCGGATCGATTTCCAAGGCGCTTCACAACGTGCGGGTTGGCATGGTAACGTTCAGCGTTGTGATCGGATCAATCCTTTACAAAGCCTGCGTTGCGATTGCACTTCGCATGGGATTAAAATCTACAGACTTAAAGCTGATTACGGCGGTACTGTTTTTAGTCATTCTGGTTGTCAGCATGGAACGAAAGGGGCGGAAAAATGCTTGAACTTTCCCATATCGATAAATATTATAATCCGGGCTCAGTCAATGAAATGTGCCTGTTTCAGGATTTTAACCTGACGATTCCAGACAGCCAGTTCGTGTCGGTGGTCGGCAGCAACGGCTCCGGCAAAACCTCCATGCTGAACCTGATCTGCGGCAGCATTTCGGCGGACGCAGGAAAGGTCATCGTAAACGGAACTGATATCACCGGTCAGAAAGAATATATGCGCCACCGCAAAATCGGCAGAGTATACCAGAACCCTTCTGCCGGGACGTGCCCGAATATGACGGTGCTGGAAAATATGGCGGTTGCGGATCTGAAAGAAAAAGGTTACGGATTGAACCGCTGTGTCAGAAAGAGCCGGGAAAATGCGTACCGCGAGATGCTTTCCGGTCTTGGACTTGGGCTGGAAGACAAGCTGGAAACAAAGGTCGGTTCCCTTTCCGGCGGACAGCGTCAGGTACTGGCGCTTCTGATGGCGACGATGACACCGATTGATTTCCTGATTCTGGATGAGCATACGGCGGCACTGGATCCCAGAACAGCGGAAATTGTCATGAAGCTGACGGATCAGATCGTCCGGGAAAAGAAAATGACGACGGTTATGGTAACGCACAACCTGCGCTATGCATTGGAATATGGGGACCGTATCCTGATGATGCATCAGGGAAAAATCGTTCTGGATAAAGTTGGGGAAGAAAAGAATCAGCTCAACACGGACGAGATCATGGGTATTTTCAACCGAATTAGCGTAGAGTGCGGAAACTGAGGCTGTTCGGATCAAAAAAAGGCAGGACAATGAGAGGCAATATCAAAAACTCATTGTCCCGCCTTTTTTTATGGCAATAGATTGTTTACAGAGTTTGCATTCGTATTACTACCGTATTTTTCACCGTTGACGGCGCATGCGCGGGACGATATAATACGGATATCGAAAGGTTTTTGGGCGTTCTATACAATAGCGTGTACCCTTGGCGGACATTCTATTGTCCTGTATAATCGCTGGCGGCGTTCTGTCGCAGGCTGCGGATATTCTGACCGCAGGGAAATTCAAAGAGCAATCATTGTTCCGGTCTTTGGAGAGAGACGGGAGGACGGATGGCGTATATCACGTCGTGGTATTGGAATAAAGGAGATTTTCGCAAGGTAAATGAGGATTCTTTTACGCTGCAGCGAGTTCGTGCACGCAAAAAGGAGCTCATATTTGCTGCGGTTTGCGACGGAATCGGCGGACTGCGGGCAGGAGAATGCGCGAGCGGTCTGGTTGCAGAGCAGCTGACGGAATGGTTTTACCGGGAAGGTTTTTGGAAAATGCGCTCTCTTTTCTGGACAAAACGGATGAAAAAGCGGGCACTCGACGCGCTTTTAGACATGCAGGAAAAGCTGGAGCGCTGCGAGCGGGAGGAAAAAATCTGCAGCGGAACGACAGTAACGATGGTGTTTGTTCGCGGACGCAGATTTGTACTGGTGCATCTCGGGGACAGCAGGGCGTATCAGCTTTGCCGCAAACGCTGCTTAAATCGGGAAAAACAGACCGGAACCAGGCAGCTTTCACAGGATCATGAAGAGGGCGGCGTGCTGCGCCGCTGCGTCGGGGCGTTTGGGCTGGAAGTGCCGCAATTGTATACAGGAACGCTGGACGACGGGGACATGCTGTTGTTGTGTACGGACGGATTTTATAAAAAAGCGCCTCCGGATTTTTTCCGAATCTGCCTGTACGAGGAACGGGAAGCAGGGCAACTGTATCGGCGGCTGAAAGGAATTGGGAGCTTTTTGACGGCCCAGGGGGAAAAGGACAATATGACAGCGGTACTGATCGGATATGAAAAGGAGGAATCTGTCTGGAAAAAGAACGAAAAATCGGTGAAAAATACATTTTAAAAGGAGAAACAGCGAGCGGGGGAACCGGAACCGTTTACCGGGCGTATGATCTGCGCCTGCAAAAGATTTGGGCGGCAAAAAAGGTCGGACGGGATTTTCCGATCCGGGAAGAATTTACGATGGGAAAGCTGGCAGATTCGGCGTTTCCGGGGATTGTGGATGTAGTAGAACAAGAGGAAGAGCGCTTTTTAATTATGGAATGGATTGAGGGGGAAACGCTGGCGGCGCAGATGGAACGAGACGGCGCCTTTGCAGAAGAAACGGTGATCGAGATCGGGATCTGTCTGGCAAAAGCGATTCAGAAGCTTCACCAGATGCAGCCACCGCTTTTGTATTTGGACTGCAAGCCGTCAAATGTGATGAAGGATTCCGATGGAAAAATCAGGCTGATCGATTTTGGCAGCGCGCTGGAAGCGCATACACCCGTGACAAAAGGCATTTCCGCGAGTCCTGGCTATGCGGCACCGGAGCAGCTGAGCCGGGAAATCGAAAAGCGCTGTGTGGATGTCCGGACAGATGTGTTCGGTCTGGGACGGACACTGTATGCGCTTTTGTGCGGGGCAGACCTTTCCAGACCGCCTTATGCGTTTGCGTCCCTGAAAAGCCGCTGTCCGCAGGTTGGCGATGAGCTGGAACAGATTATCATGCGTGCCACAGCCAGGGAGCCGGAAGCACGGTTTCAGACGATGGAGGCTTTTTTGCAGGTGCTTTTGGCGTTGCAGGAGGCTTGCACGGTAGATGATACAGGAAAGAAAGCACCGTTTTGGCAAAAAGTGCGTCGGAAGAAGACGGCGGACTGTGAAGTGCTGCAGAGCGTTCTCAGGACGGCAAAACCGCCGGGGAGGTGGATGTTTGCACTGCTGGCGGCGGTTCTGATGCTGCAGGGGGCGACCGTAGCTGCGAAGGCGGCAGGCGTAGATCGTGCAGCCGGTAAAATTCCGATCACCCTGCGGGATAGCAGTCTGCGAAAGCTCCTGATAAAAGAAAATGCCGCACTGTATACAGAAAAGCCGGTGTTTCTGGAATTAAACCCAAACACCCTTGGATGCGGGGACGAGGTGCGGGTTATGCTGAGTCTGTACAGTAGAAACGAAAAAATCGGAGAGTATGAGCTTGTGATGGGGCAGAAGCGCTGATGCGAAAAAGGTGCAGGGGCTTCCTTAAACCGGATGCATTTCGGGTGATGCACAGCTGTAGCGAGACGGCATTTTCGGGAGAAGTCTGCACGTCGGGCAGCAAAATTCGTTCGCCGGAAACCGATTGCACTGCCTGTGGGGAAGTGTTAAAATAAAAATAACTGGGCTTTTGAACAAAAAGAACGCGGAAGCGATAAAACGGAGGGCATTATGTACAGAGATCATACCAAAGTCGTAAAAATTGGAAACCGTGTAATCGGAGGCGGCAATCCGATCTTGATTCAGTCGATGACCAACACGCCGACCGAGGATGTGGCGGCGACGGTTGCGCAGATTCACAGACTGGAAGAGGTTGGTTGTGAAATTATCCGCTGCACCGTACCGACGCTGGAAGCTGCGAAAGCGATTTCTGAGATCAGAAAGCAGATTTCCATTCCGTTGGTTGCAGACATTCATTTCGATTATAAGATGGCAATCGCCGCGATGGAAAACGGAGCGGATAAAATCCGGATCAATCCCGGAAACATCGGCGGTGCAGACCGTGTAGCGGAAGTAGTGCGTGTTGCAAGGGAACGCAATATTCCGATCCGTGTCGGCGTAAACAGCGGTTCCCTCGAAAAAGATCTTGTAGAAAAATATCATGGCGTAACGGCAGAGGGGATTGTAGAGAGTGCGCTGGATAAGGTGCATATGATCGAAGACCTTGGCTATGACAACCTGGTTATCAGCATCAAGTCCTCCGATGTTATGATGTGCGTGCATGCGCATGAGCTGCTGGCAGGAAAGACACCTTATCCGCTGCATGTCGGCATTACGGAATCCGGTACGGTTCTTTCCGGTAATATCAAGTCTGCGATTGGTCTGGGACTGATTTTAAATCAGGGAATCGGCGATACGATCCGTGTATCCCTGACAGGGGACGTTGTAGAAGAGATCAAATCTGCGAAGCTGATTTTGCGGACGCTTGGACTGCGCAAAGGCGGTATTGAGGTTGTCAGCTGTCCGACCTGCGGACGCACGAAGATCGACCAGATCAGCCTCGCGAATCAGGTAGAAGCGCTTGCAGCGCAGTTCCCGAACCTGGATATCAAGGTTGCAGTCATGGGCTGTGTCGTAAACGGACCCGGCGAAGCAAAGGAAGCGGACCTGGGTATTGCAGGCGGCATCGGGGAAGGTCTGCTGATCAAAAAAGGGCAGATCATCCGCAAGATTCCGGAGGCAGAATTTATTCCGACTCTGCGGTATGAACTGGAGCACTGGAACGAACAGTAATCGTTTTTGGTGTAAAAGTATTTACGAAAATGGAGAGTAAAATGACCAAAGGTTTCATGGAAGTATTTCCGGAGCTTGTTCTGGAACAGGAAGTACGGGCATTGTTTGAAAAAGTAAAGGTAGAACGGGTGACGACCACGCGGCAAAAGGATCTGATCAGGGTGTATATCAGCTGCGGACGCCTGATCCCCAAAACAGTTATTTTCCGGGTAGAGGAAGAGATTGCAAGGCAGCTGTTTCCGAACTGCAATATCACGATCAAAATTCAGGAAAAATTTCAGCTGTCCGCCCAGTACAACCTAAAGAGCCTGCTGGAAACCTATCAGGAGAGCATTTTACTGGAATTAAAGGAATGCAGCCCGGTGGAATACAGTCTGTTCAAATCAGCCAATATTTCCTTCCCGGATGAGGGGAAGCTGGTGTTGGAAGTGCCGGATACGGTAATCGCGCATGAACGCTGTCCCGAGCTTGTCCGTATTCTGGAAAAAATTTGCTGTGAACGGTGCGGAATCCCGATGGAGGCGGTCGCACATTACTGTCAGCCGAAGGAAAATCCGAGAAAAGCGGAGGAAGAGATTGCACTGGCAAGAAAAGTGGCGATGATTGCCGCGAAAGCGGGTGCTCGTCCGGCTGCGACGGACTATGGCATGAGCCAGGAGCAGTTCGCCAGCGTAATGAGCGGCGGATACAGCGCGTCCGGTAACGATGGGCAGCCGCAGTATGCAGGCGGACAGGATGGCACCGCATGCAATGCTGCACAGAACGCAGACGGAAACGCAGCGCAGTATGGTGCAGCGGGGATCGCAGGGCAAAATGGTGCGATGCCGGGTGACAGGGCAGAAGGCAGCATGCAGGCTGGCGGTATGGATGCCGGCTATGAAGCATACCTTGCGTCCATGGGCGCAGCTGCGCAGGAAGCTCCGTTTGAGGGCGGAACGATGGTTCCTGCGGAGGCAGCGGCAGCAGCGAATCGGATGCGCCCGGATGCACCGGCAGCAGGGCAGAGTGCTCCGGCAATGGGACAGACGGCAGCTTTTGCGGCAGGCACGAACGGTACCGCATCGGCTGGCGGCAGAAATGCGGGCGGACAGAGCAAATACGGCAAAGGCAAATTCAACCGGGAGGGGCGTGGCGATTATCGCCGCGGCGTTAAAAAAAGTGACAATCCGGATGTGCTTTACGGACGGGATTTTGACGAAGAAGCAATCCCGATCGAGGAGATCATCGGTGAGATGGGAGAGGTTGTTATCCGCGGCAAAATCATCGCAATGGATCAGCGTGAAATTCGCAACGAGCGGACAATCCTGATTTTTGACGTGACGGATTTTACTGACACGATGACCATCAAAATTTTTACCTTAAATGAACAGCTGGCAGAGGTAAAAGAGGGGATCAAGCCCGGCGCTTTTGTCAAAATCAAGGGTCTGACGATGGTGGACAAGTTTGACGGCGAGCTGACGGTCGGTTCGATTGTCGGGGTAAAAAAGATTTCGGATTTTACCACGTCGAGAATGGATCATTCCGTGCGCAAGCGTGTGGAACTGCACTGCCACACAAAAATGAGCGATATGGACGGTGTATCCGAGGTAAAGGATATTGTCAAGAGGGCGTATCAGTGGGGACATCCGGCGATCGCAATCACGGATCACGGCGTCGTACAGTCATTTCCGGATGCAAACCATCTGTTGGATGACCTCTGGAAAGCGGAGAAAGAAAAGCGTAAGGCTGCAGGAGACGAAAATCCGGACAGAAATGATTTCTTTAAAGTAATTTATGGATGTGAAGCGTATCTGGTGGATGATTTGAAGGAAATCGTAACCGGAGATAAGGGTCAGGTATTACGGGATTCCTATGTGGTATTTGATATCGAGACAACCGGCTTTTCGCCGGTTAAAAACCGGATTATCGAGATCGGTGCGGTCAAGGTGGTGGAAGGAAAGATTGTGGACAGGTTTTCCACCTTTGTCAATCCACGTGTGCCGATTCCGTTTCGAATTGAGCAGCTGACAAGTATTAACGATGAAATGGTCATGGATGCGCCGGGGATTGAAGAAGTGCTGCCGGAGTTCTTGAAATTCTGCGAGGGTACGATTTTTGTCGCCCACAATGCGAATTTCGATATGAGCTTTATTATGGAAAATGCGGCGCAGTTAAATATCGAGCTGCATCCTACCTATGTGGATACAGTCGGCATTGCGCGCGTGCTTTTGCCGCATCAGGCGAAGCATACGCTTGATGCGGTCGCAAAAACGATGGGTGTTTCCCTGGAAAATCATCACCGCGCAGTGGACGATGCGGAAGCAACGGCGGAAATTTTCGTAAAATTTATTCCGCTTCTGGAGCAGCGCAACTGTCACACCCTTGCGGATGTGAACCATTTGGGAGATTCCAGTCCGGATATTGTAAAGAGACTGTTTTCCTACCATGCGATTATCCTTGCGAAAAACGATGTGGGGCGGGTAAATCTGTACCGGCTGGTATCGGAGTCTCATCTGACTTACTTTCATAAGACACCGCGAATTCCGAAGAGCTTGCTGATGAAGTACCGGGAGGGACTGATTCTGGGCAGTGCGTGTGAGGCAGGCGAGTTGTACCGTGCCCTGCTGGATGAAAAGTCGGATGCGGAAATTGCGCGGATCGTGAAATTTTATGATTATCTGGAAATCCAGCCGACCGGCAACAACATGTTCATGATCCATTCCGACAAGATTGAAAATGTCAACTCGGTGGAGGACATTCAGAACATGAACCGAAAAATCGTCAGGCTGGGCGAGCAGTTCAATAAACCGGTTGTAGCAACCTGCGACGTGCATTTTCTGGATCCCGCAGACGAGGTATACCGTCGGATTATCATGGCGGGAAAGGGCTTTAAGGATGCGGACGACCAGGCACCGCTATATCTGCGCACGACGGAAGAAATGCTGGAGGAGTTTCAGTATCTCGGCAGTGAAAAGGCAGAGGAGGTTGTCATTACCAACACCAATCGGATTGCGGATCAGATAGAGACGATTTCTCCGGTGCGCCCGGATAAGTGTCCGCCGGTTATTCCGGACAGCGATAAAACCTTGACGGAAATCTGTTACCGCAAGGCGCATGAGCTTTATGGGGAAGAGCTGCCGCAGATCGTTGTGGACCGTCTGGAAAAGGAACTGAACTCTATTATCAAAAACGGATTCGCCGTAATGTATATCATTGCGCAGAAGCTGGTTTGGAAATCGGTGGAGGACGGCTATCTGGTTGGCTCCAGAGGTTCTGTCGGTTCTTCACTGGTGGCGTTCATGGCGGGGATTACGGAGGTAAATTCCCTGAGCGCCCATTATCGGTGCCCGAAATGCCATTATTACGATTTTGATTCTCCGGAGGTCAAAGCCTTTGCCGGAAACGGCGGCTGCGATATGCCGGATAAAATGTGCCCGGTTTGCGGAGAGCCGCTGATTAAGGACGGTTTCGATATTCCGTTTGAAACGTTCCTTGGATTTAAGGGGGATAAGGAGCCGGATATCGACTTGAACTTTTCCGGCGAATATCAGAGTAAGGCGCATAAATATACGGAAGTTATTTTCGGCGCAGGACAGACGTTCCGTGCCGGTACGATCGGCACACTGGCGGATAAGACGGCGTTTGGTTATGTGAAAAATTATTTTGAAGAACGCGGAAGCAAGAAACGAAACTGCGAAATCAACCGGATTGTACAGGGCTGTACGGGCGTGCGCCGAAGCACGGGACAGCATCCCGGCGGTATCGTCGTTTTGCCGGTGGGAGAGGACATCAACTCCTTTACGCCGGTGCAGCATCCCGCAAACGATATGACAACAGATACGGTTACGACCCATTTCGATTACCATTCCATCGACCACAACCTGCTGAAGCTCGATATCCTCGGACACGATGATCCGACGATGATTCGTATGCTGCAGGATCTGACTGGGGTTGACCCGACGAAGATCCCGCTGGACGATCCGCAGGTTATGAGCCTGTTTCAGAATACGTCGGCTCTCGGAATCACACCCGATCAGATTGACGGCTGCCCGGTTGGTTCTCTGGGCATCCCGGAGTTTGGTACAGATTTCGTTATCCAGATGCTTCTGGACACCAAGCCGCAGTGCTTTTCCGACCTGATTCGAATCGCCGGATTAGGACATGGTACGGATGTGTGGCTGGGCAACGCACAGACGCTGATTCAGGAAGGCAAGGCGACGATTTCCACGGCGATCTGTTGTCGAGACGATATCATGATTTATCTGATCAACATGGGCATGGACCCGAGCCTTTCCTTCACGACGATGGAGAGTGTGCGGAAGGGGAAAGGCTTAAAGCCGGAAATGGAAGAAGCGATGAAGGCGGTCGGTGTGCCGGACTGGTATATCTGGTCGTGTAAAAAGATCAAGTACATGTTCCCGAAAGCCCATGCGGCGGCTTACGTTATGATGGCGTGGCGAATCGCTTACTGTAAGGTAAATTATCCGCTGGCTTATTATGCGGCGTATTTTTCGATTCGTGCATCCGCCTTTTCCTATGAAATCATGTGTCAGGGACAACAGCATCTGGAAGCGGTCATGGCGGATTACAAGAAGCGTTCGGACAGCCTTTCCCAGAAAGAGCAGGCGTCGTTAAAGGATATGAAGCTCGTGCAGGAAATGTATGCGCGCGGTTTTGAATTTTTGCCCATCGATTTGTTTAAAGCACATTCCCGAAATTTCCAGATCATGGACGGTAAAATCATGCCGTCGTTAAACAGCATTGACGGTCTGGGCGAAAAGGCGGCGGACGCCATCGTGGAAGCGGCGAAAAAAGGTCCGTTTTTGAGCAAGGATGATTTCCGGGAACGTTCCAAGGCGAGTAAGACGATTGTGGAGCTTCTGGATACGCTGGGCATTCTTGGGGATCTGCCGGAGTCCAACCAGATCAGTCTGTTTGATTTTATGGTTGGCTGACGGAAGCTGGAAGAATGAAAATGGAAGAATATATCAGAGGAATCCCGTCCGGGCTGCTGACTGCACAGCTTGGGGAGCGGGAAATTCAGGTGGTCGGGATTTCGGAAAACGGATTTGAGTTTCGACTGGAAAAAAAGGCGGCAAGGCAGCTTTTGACAGATGCTGTGCCGGCACAGCACCAGGTTTTGCGAGATGCCGCACCGCCGCAGCACTGCATAGTGACACCGTTTTGTAAGGTGTGCTTTTACGATCTGGAGCAGGCACTCTGGCAGGAACTTGTGCTGACAGAGTATGGGCTGGAAAAAGCACCCGCTTTGTCACAGCAAGGGCACAGGGAGAAGCTGTGCGCTGCCTCCTTTTATCAGCTTTATCGGGTCTGCGTAACTTCGCCGGAGTTTCGGATTGCTGTGCAGAAGCTTCTTTTGCAATATACCCGCTACATCCATCTGAAGCTGGAAGAGGATGACGCTAGGCTTGCAGAGGCAACGGTTGGTTATCCGGTGGAATTAGAGGATTGCTTTGCCGACAGCCTGGAAGAACAGAAACGAAAATGGTTTGCGCAGACGGACTGGGAGGCGGTTTTGCGGCCGTATCCGTCTTACGCGCTGGAGCTGGACAGACCGGAATGGTATGAGACATATTTAAAAGAAAGCCTGTCGGATTTTATGGCAGATTACTGGAAGGAAAACAACGTTGCCAGCGCGTTTTACGCAAAACGCCTGCCGGATCGGATTTACCTTGGAAATCAATTCTGCCGTCTGCTCTTTCCAAAGAAAGAAATCCTGTTTGCCCTGCTCGAAAAGGCGCGGAGCGAGAGGCTTGGCGTGACAGTTTCGTTTGCATGCCAGCCGGAGGTTAGTTTAAAGGAAGCGGAACGGCTTCTGGAAAGCCTGCGAAGCTGGTGTCAGAAAAACGGATCGATCGAGATCGTCGTCAATGACTGGGGGATGGCGCAGCTTGTAGGCAGATATCCGGAGCAGTTTGAGCTGTGCATGGGAACACTTCTCAATAAACGGAAAAAAGATCCGCGGCTTTCCTATTTAAAAAGCCGCCTGCCGGACAAGGACACCGGACTTTTGGCAGAGAACAGCCTGAATGCAGATTTTTATCAAAAGGCACTGGAAAAAAGCCTTGGATTTGTGCGCTATGAATGGGAAAGCTGTGGGTATCCGCAAAGATTCCCGGAAGGAAAAAACAGCCTGCATCTTCCGTTTTATCAAACGAACACATCGCAATACTGTACCCTTTATGCGCAGTGCAGGGAGCACAACAGGGGACGGCAGTATCTACAGACGGAATGTCCCGGATACTGTCAGACGAAAACGTTTTTATACCCGGAGCATCTGCATATGACAGGAAGATACAATTCGTTGTTTTCGCTGGATCAGACGGTTTTGCTGGCGCTGGAGACGGGCAGTGTGGAAAACGCAGTGTTTGGGGAAGCAGAACAGGAGGTGCAGCCTGACCGCGCGGTGCTGAATCTGCTTTGAGTGCAGTGCGCGGCATGGAGGTCACACATGGAACTTACAGCGGGGCTTGGCTCGGTTGACGATTATATCCGATATATCGAAGCGGGAGCGGACGAATGCTTCTGCGGTTACATTCCCTATGCGTGGGACAGAAAGTACGGGACGGTTCTGTCCTTAAACCGCAGGGAGGTGCGATGCTGCAGCGTGCAGCTGGGTGCATTTTCGGAGCTGGAAATTCTGGCGGCGATGGTGCGGGCGTATCAAAAGCCCGTGCAGCTGACGTTTAATTCGCTGTACTATCTTCCACAGCAGTATCCGGAAATCGCAGAGATAATTCAAAAATGTATGAAAATTGGTTTTGAGGATTATATTATCGCAGACCCGGCGCTGATTTTATATCTTCGGCAGCAAAAGATCGGCTGTCGGATTTCGTTAAGCGGCGAGGTTGGAGAAATCAACAGCGCGATGACAGGATTGTTTGAGCAGATGGAAATCAGCAGAATCATCTTTCCAAGGAAGATGCGACCGAAGGATATGGCGGTTGTGGCGCAGGCATGTGCCAAAAGAAGTCCCGGATTGGAAAACATGAAATATGAAGCGTTTGCATTAAATGAGCTGTGTCAGTTTTCCGGGGCATTCTGCAATTCCCTGCACTGTGACGAGATGGGATATTTGTGCCGCGTGCCGTATCGGGTCGGTGTAGGGAAGAGCCAGCGGAAGGACAGCATCCTTATCGATCACAAAGAATGGGACGATACCGCGTCTTCAAGGGAATATACCTCAGAGGCCAGACAGTGCGGCGGCACATGGGATTCACCGGAATCAGATTTCGATGCTCCAATCCTGGGCGAAAGTGGCTGTGGGCTGTGTGCGCTCTATGATCTGGGTCAGGCGGGAATTACCCATCTGAAAATTGTAGGCAGAGGAAACCACCCGGACCGGATGGTGGAAGACATCCGGGCGATGAAGCGTGCGTTGGAGATCCTGGATGCCTCCAAAGACCGGGAAACCTATCAAAAACGGATGAAGCAGGAGTTGTTTTTAAGCGGCTGCAGCAAAAACTGTTACTATCTACCAGCAAATTTATAAAATTTGCAAAAAACACTTGCATTTTGGAAAAAAGTATTGTATAGTAATCAAGCGTCAGTTAAGTGACACAAAAGAATGGCTAGTTGGTCAAGCGGTTAAGACGTCGCCCTCTCACGGCGAAAACAGGGGTTCGATTCCCCTACTAGCTGTTTGCAGAAACGGATTTCTGCAAAGGATAAAGATTTCCTGAGCTTCAGGAAGAACAGGATAACAGTTATGGCTAGTTGGTCAAGCGGTTAAGACGTCGCCCTCTCACGGCGAAAACAGGGGTTCGATTCCCCTACTAGCTGTTTTCGAGAACCGGAATTCGTAAAGGATTCCGGTTTTTGCGTTACAGTTCCCTCGAAAATTCCTGTGCATAGATTTGTGCTTGCACAAACATCTATGTGTGGGTGAACTGCAACATTTTTGCCGGAACCCCTTGCATTCCAGTCGGGAACATGTTAGAGTAAAGAGGATGATACATGTTACTGGAGCAAGAGTGGGCAAAAACCCACTCTTGTTTGTTATCGCGACGAGGAAAATATCCATCGTGCTTGCACGAATGGATATTTGACGACCGCTAATCAGCGCGAGCTCCGCGAAGCGAACCGCGCGCTGGTATAACACAGACAACTGAATAAGGAAGGTGAAGGAATGTCAAAAAGAGAAACATACGAAGCGAAGACAGAAGAAATTCTGCTTCCGATCGCGGAGGAAAACGGCGTGGAAATCTACGACGTGGAGTATGTGAAAGAAGGCAGCGACTGGTATCTGCGTGCCTACATCGACAAACCGGACGGCGTCAACATCGGTGACTGCGAGGCAGTAAGCCGCGCGTTGTCCGACAAACTGGATGAAGCCGATTTTATCGAGGACGCCTATATTTTGGAAGTGAGCTCACCGGGGCTGGGCAGGACGCTGAAAAAGGATAAGCATCTGGAAAAGAGCCTGGGCGAAGAAGTAGAAATCAGATTGTATAAGCCGGTGGATAAATGCCGGGAATTTACAGGCGTATTAAAAAGCTACGATGCGGACAGCATTACGATTGATACAGCAGAAAAGGAAATGACATTTGCCAGAAAAGAGATTGCACTGATCCGTCTGGCGCTGGATTTTTAAACAGACGACAAAGCAGCGGAATGGAGGATGAAATGAATAAGGAATTAAAGGAAGCGTTGGATGTACTGGAGAAAGAGAAAGAGATCAGCAAAGAGACTCTGTTCGAAGCGATCGAAAACTCTCTGCTCACAGCCTGCAAACAGCATTTCGGCAAAGCGGATAATGTAAAGGTGGAAATCGACCGGGATACCTGCGATTTTCTCTGCTATGCGGAGAAAGAGGTTGTTCCGACACAGGACGACGTGGAGGATGAATGCCTGCAGATCGCTCTGGAGGATGCAAAGCAGATTTCCCACAGAGCGCAGGTTGGAGACATAATCCATGTGGAGATTAAGTCTAAAGAATTCGGCCGTATTGCAACACAGAATGCGAAAAATGTCATTCTGCAGAAGATCCGGGAAGAAGAGAGAAGCGTTGTATACAATCAGTATTTCGAAAAGGAAAAAGACGTCGTAACCGGCGTTGTACAGCGTTATCTGGGCCGCAACATCAGCATCAACCTGGGCAAGGCGGACGCAATCTTAAACGAGAGTGAGCAGGTAAAGGGCGAAGTGTTCAAGCCGACCGAGAGAATTAAGGTTTATATTCTTGAAGTAAAGAACACTCCCAAGGGACCTCGTATTTTAGTCAGCCGTACCCATCCGGAGCTTGTAAAACGTCTGTTTGAAGAAGAAGTAACAGAAATCCGCGACGGCGTTGTAGAGATCAAGAGCATCGCCCGTGAGGCTGGCAGCCGTACCAAGATCGCAGTATGGTCGAACAATCCGAACGTAGACGCAGTCGGCGCCTGTGTCGGTATGAACGGTTCCCGTGTCAATGCGATTGTAGATGAGCTGCGCGGCGAAAAGATCGATATCGTAAACTGGGATGAAAACCCCGGCAACCTGATCCAGAACGCACTGTCCCCTGCAAAGATCGTTGCAGTATTTGCAGATCCCGACGAGCGCACCGCAAAGGTAGTCGTACCGGATTATCAGCTGTCCCTGGCGATCGGCAAAGAAGGACAGAACGCACGTCTGGCAGCGCGTCTGACCGGCTACAAGATCGATATCAAGAGCGAGACACAGGCAAAGGATGCTCCTGGCTTCCGTTACGAGGATTATCTGGATGACGGATATGACGACGAGGAAGAAGAGTACGAGGACGATTACGAAGAAGGCGCTGAGGAAGCACTGGAAGATACACAAGAGCCTGCAGCAGCCGAGGAAGACGGCGAGGGCAGCGATGAATAAAAAGATCCCCATGAGACAGTGCGTGGGCTGCGGCGAAATGAAAAACAAGCGCGAAATGATGCGCGTGCTCAAGACGCCGGAGGGACCGATCGTGCTGGATGCGACGGGAAGGAAGAACGGACGCGGTGCCTATCTGTGCAAAAGTCTGGACTGCCTGAAAAAGGCGAGAAAGAACCGCGGACTGGAGCGTTCCTTCCAGATGAGTATTCCGGATGAGGTTTACGACAGCCTGGAAAAGGAGTTTGGTGAGAGTGAAACCGAATAAGGTATTTTCCCTGCTGGGGCTTGCGACGAGAGCAGGACGGACGGCAAGCGGGGAGTTCATGACAGAAAAATCTGTCAAGAACAAAACCGCAGCGCTGGTGATCGTCGGCACAGACGCTTCAGCGAATACAAAGAAAAATTTCCGGGACATGTGCAGCTTTTATCATGTACCGTATTATGAATACGGGACGAAGGAAGAGCTGGGACATGCGATGGGAAAAGAAATGCGTGCATCCCTGGCGGTAACAGACGCCGGGTTTGCCAAAACCTTAAACCGGTATCTGGAAACGGAAATGAAGGAGACGGAGGGAAATGAATGGCAAAAATAAAGGTGCACGAGCTCGCAAAGGAGCTTGAAATAAAGAGCAAAGACGTCATTACCTTTTTACAGGAAAAGGGCGTGGACGTTAAGGCAGCGCAGAGCTCAATCGAGGGCGATGCGGTAGAATGGGTAAAAAAGAAGTTCGCAGCTGCAAATAAGGAGCCGTCCGATCAAAAGGACAGCAGCAGGATAGGGCAGGCAGCGCAGACAGAAAGGAAGGCGCAGGTGGAGAAAGCGGAAACGGCAGAAAAGACGACGCAGACTGCGGCAGTACAGGCTGAGGGCCGGGAGGAACAGACAACGGATAAACAGGATATGAACAAAGAAGTTGCAGGACAGGACAGTCAGGCAAAGGCACATAAAAAAGCAAAGACGATCATTGTAGTGAACAATCCCCAGAATAGCCGGATGAAGAACGGCAATTCCGGAAACAATGACAGAAGAAATAATAATGGAAACGGTGCAAAAAATGACGGGCGCAGAAATGATGGAAACAGAGGAAGCCAGAACCGTCAGGGTAACAGAAACAACAACGGCATGCGTATGGAAAGCAGACCGCTGATCAAGCCCCTGACTAAGCCTTCCCAGCCCGTTATGCCGGATGAGAAGCTTTTGAGCAGAGAGCGTGCGGCCAAGGAAGCGGCAGCAAAGGCTGCAGCAGAAGCAGAACGTGCAGCAAAGGCTGCTGAAATCGAAGCACAGAAAAAAGAAGAGGCTGCGGCAAAGGAACGTCTGGAGAAGAGCATGGAACGCCCTCAGAGAACCGAGCAGCGCGACAACCGCACTGAAAGAACAGACCGCACCGAAAGAACAGACCGTTCCGATAACAGAAATTCCGGAAACAGAAACGGAGACAGACCCGGTTACAACCGTGACAACAGAAACGGAGACAGACCTGGCTACAACCGCGACAACAGAAATGGAGACAGACCTGGCTACAACCGTGACAACAGAAACGGAGACAGACCCGGTTACAACCGTGATAACAGAAACGGTGACAGAAACCAGTCCGGCCGCAGAGATGGTCAGGGTCAGGAAAGGACATCCGGTTATGGAGCAAGAAGAGACCAGAACCGTCCGGGTAATAACGGCGGTGCAAGAGATAATCAGGGCTATAATCGCCCTGCAGGCGGTGGCCGCCCTGGTGCGGGCAATAACCGTCCTGGTTCAAATGGCGGACGCCCTCAGAACGGCGATGGACGGCAGGACAATCGATTCCGCAAGCCGGCAGCAGGCAAAGGCTTTGCAGCAGAAGCTCCGGCAAAGGATACGGAAAAGCGCAGAGACGATCGCCGTCTTAACCAGCAGGAGCGCGACAAGAAATCGAGAAGAGACGCGATTTACGAAGAAGACGGCGCAGCAGCACTGAAAAATGCAAAGAAGGCAGGCCGCTTTATCAAGCCCGAACCCAAGCCGGTTGAACCGGAAGAGACCATCAAGGTAATCACCGTCGGCGACAACATCACGATCAAAGAGCTGGCGGAAAAGATGAAGATGCAGCCTGCAGCCATCATCAAGAAGCTGTTCCTGGAGGGCAAGATTGTAACTGTGAACCAGGAAATCTCCTATGAAGACGCGGAAAACATCGCAATCGACTACGACATCATCTGCGAGAAGGAAGTCAAGGTTGACGTCATTGAAGAGCTGTTAAAAGAGGATGAGGAAGCAGACGAGGATATGGTTTCCAGACCGCCTGTCATCTGTGTTATGGGTCACGTTGACCACGGTAAAACCTCCCTGCTGGATGCGATCCGTAAGACGAACGTAACAGACCGCGAGGCAGGAGGCATCACGCAGCATATCGGTGCGTACACCGTACAGATCAATGGTCAGGCGATTACCTTCCTGGATACACCCGGACATGAAGCGTTCACTGCAATGCGTATGCGCGGCGCGAATGCGACCGATATTGCAGTTTTGGTTGTTGCGGCAGACGACGGCGTAATGCCCCAGACGGTAGAAGCAATCAACCATGCAAAAGCTGCCGGAATTGAAATTATCGTTGCAGTCAACAAGATCGATAAGCCCAATGCAAACGTGGACCGCGTAAAGCAGGAGCTGACGGAGTACGAGCTGGTTGCAGAAGACTGGGGCGGCAGCACGGTATTTGTACCGGTATCCGCAAAGACCGGCGAAGGGATCCAGCAGCTGCTTGAGATGATCCTTCTGACTGCTGAGGTGATGGAATTAAAGGCAAATCCGAACCGTATGGCGAGAGGCATTGTACTGGAGGCTCAGCTGGATAAGGGACGCGGCCCTGTGGCAAGCGTGCTGGTTCAGAAAGGTACGCTGCATGTCGGCGATTTCGTTTCCGCAGGTTCTTCGAGCGGCAAGGTCCGCGCGATGGTAGACGACAAGGGACGCCGTGTCAAAGAAGCCGGTCCGTCCATGCCTGTCGAAATCCTCGGTCTGTCCGACGTGCCGGAAGCAGGCGACGTATTCCTGGCACATGAAAGCGATAAGGAAGCAAAATCCTACGCAGAGGCATTTATCGAACAGAACAAGGAAAAGAAACTGGAAGAGACCAAATCCAGAATGTCCCTGGACGATCTGTTCAACCAGATCCAGGAAGGCAATTTAAAGGAATTGAACCTGATTGTCAAAGCGGATGTACAGGGCAGCGTGGAAGCAGTCAAGCAGAGCCTGACGAAGCTTTCCAACGAGGAAATCGTTGTCAAATGTATCCACGGCGGCGTAGGCGCGATCAACGAGTCCGACGTTACGCTGGCGAGCGCTTCCAACGCGATCATCATCGGCTTCAACGTGCGTCCGGATGCGACAGCAAAGGCGACTGCGGAGACGGAAGGGGTAGATATCCGTCTGTATAAGGTTATTTACCAGGCGATCGAAGACGTGGAAGCTGCCATGAAGGGTATGCTGGATCCCGTTTACGAAGAAAAGATCATCGGTCATGCCGAGGTACGTCAGATCTTCAAGGCATCCGCAATCGGAAATATCGCCGGTTCCTATGTCCTGGACGGCGTATTTACCAGAGGCTGTAAGGTGCGTATTACCAGAGAAGGTGAGCTGATCTACGAAGGCGCGCTGGCATCCTTAAAACGTTTCAAGGACGATGTGAAGGAAGTAAAAGCCGGATTCGAGTGCGGCCTTGTATTCGAAGGCTTTGACAAGATGAAGGAGTTTGACGTAGTAGAAGCCTATATAATGGTAGAAGTGCCGAGATAGGCTTTCAGAAGGGGGAATCTGTCAGGATTTCCCCGCAATATAGGAGCATTCATGAGAAAGAACAGTGTAAAAAACAGCAGGATTAACGGCGAGGTGCAGCGTGTTCTGGCAGAAGTGATCCGGGGAGAAATCAAAGATCCCCGGATTGCGCCCATGACGAGTGTTGTGGATGTCGAGGTTGCACCGGACTTAAAAACCTGCCGTGCATATATCAGCGTTCTGGGCAGCGAGGAAGAGGCTGCCGCGACGCTGGAGGGATTAAAGAGCGCAGAGGGTTTTATCCGCGGACGTCTTGCAAAGGAAATCAATTTGCGCAATACACCCGAGATTCATTTTATTATGGATCAGTCCATTGCGTATGGTGTCAACATGTCGCATAAGATCGACATGGTAATGGCAGACCAGCGCGCCAAAAAAGGAGAGGAAGAGGATGCGTAAAATCCTGGAAGAGCTGGGAAGCAGGGATACAATCGCCATCGGCGGACATGTACGTCCGGACGGCGACTGTGTCGGCTCCTGTATGGGCATGTACCTGTATCTGAAAAAAGCGCTGCCGGATGCACAGATTGATGTGTATCTGGAAAAGCCTGCAGATATTTTTGACTGCATTCATGGAATCGAAGATGTCCGTACAGACTGCAGCAAGGATTGCGTCTATGACGTTTTCATCGTTCTGGATACCTCAAAGGAACGGCTCGGGGATGCGGAAAAGTATTTCCGGACCGCGAAAAAGACGATCAATGTGGATCATCATATCAGCAATGCGTCCGGCTGTGGCGACGTTAATTACTGCAAACCGGATGCAAGCTCCGCCTCCGAGCTCGTCTATGAGCTTCTGGAGGAAAAGTATATGGATGCAGAGATTGCAAAGGCACTGTATCTTGGCATCGTGCATGACACCGGTGTATTCCAGTATTCGAATACGACGCCGAATACATTGCGTATCGCTGCAAAGCTGCTGGCATACGGATTCGATTTTTCAAAGCTGATCGATGAGACGTTTTTTGAAAAGACCTATGTGCAGAATCAGGTGCTGGGGCGCGCACTTTTGGAGAGCGTCCGGTTTATGGACGGCAGGTGTATTTTCAGTTCCATCGATTTAAAGACGATGGAGTTTTACAAGGTTGTGCCCAAAGATCTGGATGGCATTGTGAGCCAGCTGCGCATCACGAAAGGCGTGGAGTGTGCGATCTTTTTGTATCAGACGAAGACACTCGAATATAAAGTCAGCCTCCGCTCGAACGGAAAGGTGGACGTGGCGGCAATCGCGTCCTATTTCGGGGGCGGCGGCCATGTCAGGGCAGCAGGATGCACCATGCAGGGAACCGTGCATGACTGCGTCAACAATCTGTCGGAGCAGATTGAAAAGCAGCTGATAAAAGCAGAATAACAAAGGAGAATACATGAACGGAATTCTCAATGTATACAAAGAGCCGGGCTTTACCTCCCACGATGTGGTTGCGAAGCTGCGCGGCATCTGCAAACAGAAAAAAATCGGCCATACAGGTACCCTGGACCCGGAAGCGTCCGGGGTACTGCCCGTCTGTCTGGGAAATGCGACGAAGCTGTGCGACCTTTTAACAGACAAAGATAAAGAATACCGGGCGGTTCTGCTGCTCGGCGTGGAGACGGACACACAGGATACGACGGGACAGATTCTGGCAGAAAAGGAAGTAAATGCAGGCGAGGAGGATGTGCGCAGCGCGATCCTTTCGTTTGTCGGTCCGTATGACCAGATTCCGCCGATGTATTCGGCGTTAAAGGTCAATGGTCAGAAGCTGTGTGACCTCGCCAGAAAAGGACAGGTTGTAGAGAGAAAGAGCAGGCGAATTACGATCCATTCGATCGAAATCGAGGACATTTCACTGCCTCGCGTAACGATGCGCGTGGCGTGCTCCCGCGGCACTTATATCCGGACGCTCTGTCACGATATCGGACAGAAGCTGGGCTGTGGCGGAGCGATGGAGCGGCTGGAACGGACACGCTCCGGCAATTTCAAAGCTGAGGATGCCTATCGGCTTTCCGAGCTGGAAGTGTTTGCAAAAGAAGGCAGCCTGGAAGAAAAGCTTCTTCCGGTGGAGTGTGTGTTTGAACAGCTGGATGCATATCAGGTGCAGGGCGACGGACAGAAGCTTTTAGAAAACGGCAACTGGCTTTACGCAGATTTGGTGATACCTTATAAGAAAGAAAAAACGGCGGCAGCATGCGAAAGAGGTATGTTTGAACCCGAACAGCAGCTGCGCATTTATGATACAGACGGGCAGTTTACGGGGATTTATGCCTGGAAGCAGGAAGAAAAGCGCTTAAAGCCCGTGAAAATGTTTTTGGGAAAGGAACAATAGGAAAAAATGCAGATCATTTCCGGAACGACAGATTTTTTGCTGCAGGGGGCGTCCGCAGTGGCAATTGGCAAATTCGACGGGATGCACCGCGGGCACAAGGCGCTGCTTTCCGAAATACTGGAAGCAAAAAAGCGCGGACTGCAGGCGGTCGTATTTACATTTGATCCTCCCCCGGCTGTTCTTTTTTCCGGAAAAGCAGTCAAAGGGCTGACGACGCGGGAAGAAAAGAGACGGCTGTTTCGACAGATCGGAATCGATGTGCTGATCGAGTTTCCTCTGACTTTTCAGACTGCGGCGATTTCTCCGGAGGATTTTTTGCGTGTGATCGTGCAGGAACAGATCAGGGCCAAGCTCGTGGCTGCGGGAACCGATTTGTCCTTTGGCGACCGGGGATTAGGGGACTGCAAGCTGTTAAAGGCGCGCGCAGAAGCGTACGGCTACGAGGTAAAGATCATCGACAAGGTGCTTGAGGACGGGGAAGAAATCAGTTCAACCCGTGTCCGTCAGGCAGTGGAAGCAGGAAAGATGCAAGAGGCAGCAAGACTGCTCGGCGCGCCCTATGCGGTGATGGGAACGGTTGTGCACGGCAGACAGTTAGGGCGTACAATAGGATTTCCTACCGTCAACCTGATGCCTCCTGCAGACAAGCTTTTGCCGCCAAACGGCGTGTACCGCTCGGAGGTGGAATGCAGCAGTGGTGTTTTTAAAGGGCTGACCAATGTCGGCGTCAAACCGACCGTGGAGCATGGCGACCACCCGCCGATGAGCGTGGAAACCTATATCTATGATTTTTCAGAGGATATTTACGACAGCTTTATCACGGTGCGCCTGTTGACCTTTGAGCGCTCGGAACAAAAATTTGCTGACGTGGAGGAATTAAAGGAGCAGCTGCAGAGGGATATCGTAGCGGGCGCGCGGTAAAGCTAGAGCAGCACGCCTGGCGCTGCCGGGCAGTAGTGTCGGCGCGCAGATGCAGACGTTTTTGCACCTGCGTCGTCAGAATACGAAGGAGGATTTGAATGCAGATTTGGAAAAAACTTGGACTGACTGTTGTGCTCTGTGTATTGTCTGCAGGGATGACAGTGAATGCAGGTTTTACAGGGAGCAACGTTCACTCCGCAGGGCAGTCTATGGGCGTCGGCGGGCTTCTGGAGGAATCCATGGATCCGGAAGCGTGCCTTGAGGCGGCGCAGAATGCCAAAGAGACGCGCAAAAAGATTTACGGCTATGAAAATCTTGGCGTTGCGAAGGTCAATGACTATCTGAATATCCGTAAAGATCCGTCTGAAAACGGGGAGCTGGTGGGTAAGCTTCCAAAAAACGGCGGCGCGGACGTGCTTTCCGAAGAAAATGGCTGGTATAAGATCAAATCCGGTAAAGTGACGGGGTATGTCAAGGCGGATTATATGGTGACCGGAGAGGAAGCAAGAAATCTTGCGGACAAAGAGGCGACGAACATGGCGGTCTGCAATTCCGGAGGCTTACGCGTGCGGGAAGAGGGAAGTCTGGATGCGCCGGTCATTACACTGGTAGCGGAGGGAGAAGAGCTTGAGGTTGTGGACATTCAGGACGATTGGGTTAAGATCATGCTGGATGATGAAGCAGCGTATGTTTCCACAGATTATGTGGATATCGCAAAGAAGCTGGAAAAAGCGGTCAGCCTGACAGAATTGAAATACGGTCAGGGCGTTTCTGACATCCGGGTCGATCTCGTCAACTACGCGAAGCAGTTTCTTGGAAACCCTTACGTCTGGGGCGGCACGAGCCTGACAAAGGGTGCGGACTGCTCGGGCTTTGTCCTGAGTATTATGAAGAAATATGGTGTGAGCCTGCCGCATCATTCCGGAAGCCAGGCACAGTGCGGCAAGAAGGTCAGCCTTTCGGAAGCACAGCCGGGCGATCTGGTATTTTATGCGAAAAATGGCAAAATCAACCACGTCGCAATCTATATCGGCGGCGGACAGGTTATCCACGCCAGCAACCCCAGAACGGGCATTAAAATTTCAAACGTATCCTATCGGACACCTTACTCCGTCAGACGGGTGCTGTCGTAAAAAGGGGCTGTTTTGTGGCAGCGTGATACAGTCACAATCTGAATAAATTCCGGAAAATAGTATTTACAGCCCCATTTTTTTATGATATAGTCATTAGGTATGAATTCAGCCGGTGCTCAGGCTTGGGACACTCCGACCCATATCTTAGTACCAGGCGGTTAACATTTAAAGGAGGATTTACCCATGATTTCCAAAGAGAAGAAAGCAGCAATCATCAAAGAGTATGCAAGAACCGAAGGCGACACAGGTTCACCGGAAGTTCAGGTTGCAGTCCTGACAGCAAGAATCCAGGAGCTGACCGAGCACTTAAAGAGCAACCCGAAGGATCATCATTCCAGACGTGGTCTGCTGCAGATGGTAGGTCAGAGACGTGGTCTGCTGGACTATCTGAAGAAGAATGACATCGAGAGATATCGTTCCCTGATCGAGAGACTGGGCATCAGAAAGTAAGACTTGGAGACAGGGCGGAAGCCGTACAGCTTTCTGCCCTGTTTTTCGTGCGATATGCTGCAGCTGCAAAAGAACCCGATGGCAAAAGGTGTTTTGCCGGGGCTGTTGCAAGCAGACAGGGTGTTGCACACGATGCAAAAAGCGGATACCGGAGCAATTCCGAGACCACTGACAAGCGCATTGAAGCCAGTGTGTTTTTCAGTAGTTTCGGCAGCTTTGTCTTTCGCTTTTTCCATCATCCGAAGCGTTTTCGGAACAATTTCCAACAACAAGGTAAAAGAAAAGGAGAGACAGAATGTACAAGACATTTTCCATGGAACTGGCCGGACGTACGTTAAGCGTAGACGTAGGCCGTGTAGCGGCACAGGCAAATGGCGCTGCATTTATGCACTATGGCGAGACAACCGTGCTTTCCACTGCAACTGCAAGTGAGAAGCCCAGAGAGGGAATCGATTTCTTCCCCCTGTCCGTTGAATTTGAAGAGAAGCTGTATGCGGTAGGCAAAATCCCCGGCGGCTTCAACAAGAGAGAAGGCAAGGCGAGCGAGAACTCCGTTCTGACCAGCCGTGTTATCGACCGTCCGATGCGTCCTCTGTTCCCGAAGGATTACAGAAACGACGTTACCTTAAATAACCTGGTTCTGTCCGTAGATCCCGAGTGTCGTCCTGAGCTGGTGGCAATGATCGGTTCTGCGATTGCAACCTGCATTTCCGATATTCCGTTTGCCGGTCCCTGCGCAATGACACAGGTTGGCATGATCGACGGGGAGTTTATTATCAACCCTACTCAGGAACAGTGGAAAAAGGGCGATTTGCAGCTGACTGTCGCTTCCACAAGCGAAAAGGTTATCATGATCGAGGCCGGTGCAAACGAAGTTCCGGAAGCTGTCATGATCGATGCAATCTACAAAGCCCATGACGTAAACCAGACCCTGATTGAGTTCATCAACAAGATCGTTGCAGAAGTAGGCAAGCCGAAGCATTCCTACACCAGCTGCGCAGTTCCGCAGGAGCTGTTCGATGCGATGAAAGAGATCGTTCCTCCCGAAGAGATGGAACAGGCAGTCTTTACCGACGTAAAGCAGGTTCGTGAGGAGAATATCCGTCAGATTACAGCACGTCTGGAAGAGGCTTTTGCGGATAGAGAAGAATGGCTGGCTGTTTTAGGTGAGGCTGTTTATCAGTACCAGAAAAAGACCGTCCGCAAGATGATCTTAAAGGACCACAAGCGTCCTGACGGCCGTGCAATCACACAGATCCGTCCTCTGGCTGCAGAAGTAGATATCATTCCGAGAGTACACGGTTCCGCAATGTTTACCCGTGGACAGACTCAGATCTGCAACATCTGTACGCTGGCTCCTCTGTCTGAGGTTCAGAAGCTGGATGGTCTGGATGAAAACGAAGTATCGAAGCGTTACATGCATCATTATAACTTCCCGTCCTACTCTGTAGGCGAGACAAAGCCCTCCAGAGGTCCCGGACGTCGTGAAATCGGTCATGGTGCACTGGCTGAGAAGGCTCTGTGCCCGGTAATTCCTTCGGAAGAGGAATTCCCTTATGCAATCCGTACCGTATCCGAGACCTTCGAATCCAACGGTTCTACCTCCCAGGCTTCTGTCTGCGCATCTACACTGTCTCTGATGGCAGCGGGCGTTCCGATCAAGAAGCAGGTTGCTGGTATTTCCTGTGGTCTGGTTACCGGCGATACCGATGATGATTATATCGTCCTGACCGATATCCAGGGCCTGGAAGACTTCTTCGGCGATATGGACTTCAAGGTAGCAGGTACCCATGACGGTATCACCGCAATTCAGATGGATATCAAGATCCACGGCCTGACAAGACCGATTGTAGAAGAGGCGATTGCAAGAACCAAAGAAGCAAGAGAATATATCATCAACGAGATCATGACTCCCTGCATCGCACATCCGAGAGCAGAGGTTGGTAAATATGCACCGAAGATCATTTCCATCAAGATCGATCCTGAGAAGATCGGTGATGTTGTTGGTCAGAGAGGCAAGACCATTAACGAGATCATTGCCCGCACCGGTGTAAAGATCGATATCACAGATGACGGCAGCGTTTCCGTATGCGGTACTGATAAGGAAATGATGGACAAAGCCATCGAGATGATCAAAATCATCACCACCGAGTTCCAGGCTGGGCAGATCTTCAAGGGCAAGGTTGTCAGCATCAAGGAGTTCGGCGCATTCGTTGAGTTCGCACCTGGCAAGGAAGGCATGGTTCACATCTCCAAGATCGCAAAAGAGCGCATCGACCGCGTGGAAGATGTCCTGACTCTGGGCGACCAGGTTACCGTTGTCTGCCTCGGCAAGGACAAGATGGGCAGAATGAGCTTCTCCATGAAGGACGTTGCCCAGGTTTGAGAAAATGAACCGCAGCTGAGCAGGCAAGGCACTTCGAAGCCTGAACACGAAGCATAGTAAAAAAACGCTGGTTTCAGCGTTGAAAAATAGGAAGAAAAGGCTCCTGCCTGCAGTATTGTGCTGCGGGCGGGAGCCTTTTTTCATTTCATAGGAAAATGCGTCCTATGAAATAAAAACGCTCCGCTTAGGATGTTGGACGCGTGCGACGCTCAGATTGCTTCCAGCAGGAGCGCGTGGGCGATGCCTGGGACGCTCTGCCCCTCGTTGTAGCTCGTTTTGGAAAGCAGCGCACCGGTGGGAACGAATAGAATCCGCTTCCACTTTTTTTCGGAAAGCTGTTTTAACAAAAATGCAGACAGAACGGACGCGCTGCAGCCGCAGCCGGAGCCGCCCGCGTGCGTGTCCTGCTTTTTGCAGTCGTAAATTTCGATGCCGCAGTCCATATGGCGCTCCCCAAGGTCGATACCGGAGGTCTGTAAAAGGTCTAAGAGGACGCGCTGTCCGACTTTTCCGAGATCACCGGTCACAATTTTGTCATAATCGTTCGGTGCGGTGCCGAAATCTTCGAAATGCTGCCGGATGGTGTCCGCGGCGGCGGGAGCCATGCAGGCGCCCATGTTCATGGAATCCCGCAGACCGTAATCGACAATTTTTCCGGGAGTAAGGCCTGTGATCATCGCGCGATCATGCCCAGATGGAGCGTTTGCGAGGATGAACGCACCGCTTCCGGTCACAGTCCAGGAGGCGGAAAGCGGCCGCTGATTGCCGTAGCCGAGCGGAAAACGGAATTCCTTTTCTGCGCTGGCGAAATGGCTGCTTGTGACGCAGGCGGCAAAATCCGCAAAGCTGCCGGAAACGGCGAGGCTCGCGAGTGTGAGCGACAGCCCGCAGGTGGAGCAGGCGCCGTAGAGCCCGAAAAGCGGGCGTTCATACTGCATCAGCCCAAAGCTTGTGGCGATACTCTGTCCGAGCAGGTCACCTGCAAAAAGATATCGGATATCCGTAGAATGCAGTCCAGCCTTTTGGAGCGCCAGATGCAGGGCGTCGCGCTGCAGACTGCTTTCCGCATCCTCCCAGGTATCGCAGCCAAACAGGTCGTCTTCTCCTGCAAAGTCAAACAGCTCCCCGAGCGGTCCCTGCTTTTCTCGGCTGCCGACGACAGAGGCGCTGGAGCGGATATAGACCGGGACAGGAAGACGGATGCTCTGCCTGCCGCAGGCAAACAGTGCTGCAGGGCGGGAACAGAAAGAAGTTTCAGTCGTTTTATTCATGGTAATTTTCTAATCTCCCTTTCGAAAACGTTTCTGAGAACAGTATTGGTTCATTTATGAATTTCATACCAAAAAAGAACTGTACAAACAGGAAAACCTACTATACAATAAGGGCTGATTAGATGCCGGGATGCGTAGGTGAAAAAATCCGTAAGGCATCTTTTGATACCTTATAACAGGAGCAAAAGAAGATGGCAAAGGATAGGACAAAAGATTTGACCCAGGGAACTCCCTGGAAGGTGATTGCCGGGTTTTCACTGCCGGTAATCGGTGGAAATCTGTTCCAACTGTTCTATACGCTGGCAGACAGTATGATTGTCGGAAGGACGCTGGGGGCGGATGCGCTGGCTGCGGTCGGGGCTACGGCGACGATCGTATATTTTGTGCTGTGCTTCATTCAGGGACTGACCGGCGGATGTGGAATTTTACTGGGACAGGCATTCGGCGCGGGAAATGAAAAACAGGTACGCGAATCCGTATCGGCGTCTGTATGGATCAGCGCGCTGTTTACAATCGTATTGACGGTTCTGTGCTGTAGCATGGTGCATCCGATTCTGCGGATGTTAAACACGCCGGTGGATATTTACGACCGGACGTATACCTACCTGTTTATTATCTTTCTGGGAAACGGCGCTACGGTCTTTTATAATATGATTTCCAATATTCTGCGCGCGTTGGGAGATTCCCGGACACCGCTGTATTTTCTGATTTTTTCTTCGGTGTTAAATGTTGTGCTGGACGTGGTATTTATCGTTCCGTTCGGCATGGACGTGGCGGGAGCTGCATGGGCGACCGTGCTGGCGCAGGCAATTTCCGCGGCATTGTGCATTGTGTTTGCGCTGAAACGTTTTACAATCCTGCATTTTTCTGCGAGAGAATGGTGGTTTTCTGCAGAGGCGGCATGGCGTCATTTAAAAGTCGGATTCCCGATGGGATTCCAGATGTCCGTCATGTGTATCGGTCAACTTGCGATGCAGGCGGCGGTCAACCGGATCGGTACGAGTGCGATTGCAGGCTATACGGCGGCAAACAAGGTGGATCAGCTCTCCGTTTTAGTGGATAACGCGGTCGGAATCGGCATCGCCAACTATGTTGCGCAAAACTATGGTGCAGGCAAAATGGACCGGATCAAAAAAGGTGTATGGCATTGCTTTTTAATGCTGACGGCGATGAATTTTGCGATGGGAGCGCTGCTTTTACTGGGACAGAACTTCGTTGTCCCGATGTTTGTCACAAACCCGACGGCGGAAATCATGCAGTATTCCAAAGATTATCTGTTCACGGTTGTGCCGTTTTATTTCTTTCTGGGGGCGCTGCTTGTTTACCGCACCGCGATCCAGAGCGTGGGCAATACCTGGGCACCGTTTGCAGCCTGCGTGATTGAGCTGGCTGCGAGAATTCTGTGTGCGTCTGTGTTGTCCGTTCCGTTTGGCTACCGTGCCGTCTGCTTTGCAACTCCATTTGCATGGCTGACCGCCCTTTCCTTACTGATTCCGGTTTATATCGTCCTGATCCGGAAGCTGGATGGTGGACAAAGCACCCAAACAAAAACCTGAACAGGAGGTATCAATGCAAAAAGCAATATTAGTAGGGGTTAATCTAAACGAAAATCTGGATTTTGACCATTCGATGGAGGAGCTGGAAAACCTTGCGGAGGCGTGTGAGATCGAAGCAGCGGCGCAGGTTGTGCAGAATCTTCCGATGGTCAATAATGCCTTTTATATCGGGACAGGAAAGGTGGAAGAGGTCAAAAATCTGGTTTCCATGCTGGATGCAGACTGCGTGATTTTTGACAACTCCCTGACACCGTCCCAACAGAGAAACCTGCAGAATCAGCTGGAGGTTCCGGTCTGGGATCGGACGAACCTGATTCTGGAAATTTTTGACAGGCGCGCTCGGACAAAAGAAGCCCGTCTGCAGGTCGAAAGTGCGAATCTTCAGTATCTTCTGCCGCGTCTGGTCGGAATGCGGGATGCGCTTTCCAGACAGGGCGGCGGCGCCGGAGCGGGCGGCGGTGCCGGTGCCGGCGGTGGTCTTTCCAACAAGGGTGCCGGTGAAAAGAAGCTGGAGCTCGACCGCAGAAGGATTGAAAAGCGTATCAGCGAGCTGAACCGGGAATTAAAGGTCATGGAAAAGGACCGGGAGACACAGCGCAAGCGCCGGAAAGAAAGCGAACTGCCGTCGGTGGCTCTGGTAGGCTATACAAACGCGGGTAAGTCGACGCTGATGAACAAAATGTTGGACATCTGGATGGGCGACACGGAGAAAAAGGTTCTGGAAAAGGATATGCTGTTCGCCACGCTGGATACGACGGTGCGCAGAATCAGCCCCGGAGATAACCGGGATTTTCTGCTGTCGGATACGGTAGGGTTTATCAGCCAGCTGCCGCATACGCTGGTCAAGGCATTCCGCTCCACACTGGAAGAAGCATGCACGGCAGATCTGCTGCTGCAGGTGGTCGATTTTTCCGATCCGCATCACCGAGAGCAGATGGAGGTGACACAAGAGACGTTAAAAGAGCTGCAGGCGGGACAGATTCCCTGTCTGTATGTGATGAATAAAGCCGATCTTGTGATGGAAGAAAGCGAGCTTCCCAAAGTTTTAGGCGATCGGATTTATCTGTCTGCGAAGCAGGGAATTGGGCTTGCCGAATTGCTGGAGCTGATTCAGAAGAAGCTGTTTGGCGATTACCGGGAATGCACGTTTTTGATTCCGTATACGGATGGTGCGGCGGTTTCGAGGCTGCAGGAGCAGGCGCTTGTGCGCAGCATTTCCTATGAGGCAGACGGCGTGCTGATTTCCGTGTCGTGTAAAGAAAGCGACGCCGGGCGGTATGCAGCGTATGCGGTAAGTACCTCGGACGATGCGGAAACGGCGTTTGAAAGGGAAGGCGCGTAGGGGGCGGCTGGCAGCTCATGACATGAGGCATGTGTGGATGGAAAGTGTGCAGCCATTGTGTTTCGAAAGCAGGCTTGCACAGAAAGAAGGCAAAGTATGGGTGTCAGAATGATGGAGTTTAAAATGGAGCGCCCGGGTCTGTTAAAAGAGGGCGACCATGTGACCGTGACGGAGGGCGTACTTCCGAGCAATTATTATTATACGATCGATCCGTCCCTTGCGATGTCGGGCAATTATCCGTTCCGGGAGCGTTTGCTTGCGAGGGAGGGCGATGTGACGAGCGTTGTAGAAAATCCAAGGGGATTTTATGTGACTGTGGCATTTTCGGAGTGACAGTACAGGAAAAAGCGTGCTATACTAAAAAACGAAAGCCCCGAAGCGGGACGTACCCAGAGGAGGAAAAAGACATGTTTAAAGTAATTTCAACTGTGAAAGCACCGGCTGCAATCGGCCCTTATTCTCAGGCGATCGTTGCAGGAGATTTCTTATTTGCATCCGGACAGATTCCGATCAACCCGGCAAACGGAGCGATCGAAGCGGAAGGCATCGAGGCGCAGACAGAGCAGGTCATGAAAAATATCGGCGCAATTTTGACTGAGGCCGGAACCAACTATACCCATGTGGTAAAGACAACCTGCTTTTTGGATGATATGGGCGATTTCGCTGCATTTAACGCAGTATACGAAAAATATTTTACCGGAAAGCCCGCAAGAAGCTGTGTTGCAGTGAAAAAGCTTCCCAAGGATGTTTTATGTGAAGTAGAAGTAGTCGCTTATTTAGGAGAATAATCCTATGAAAAATCTGATACTGATTGGCATGCCCGGCGCAGGAAAAAGCACGGTCGGTGTCGTGCTTGCAAAGCAGCAGGGATATCATTTCGTGGATTCCGATCTGGTCATTCAGGAGCAAACCGGACTTTTACTGCATGAGATCATAGAACAGCAGGGCGACGACGGTTTCCGGCAGGTGGAAAACCGGATCAATGCGGATCTGGCAGTCAAGCATTCTGTCATTGCGACCGGCGGCAGCGTGATTTATGGGCGGGAAGCCATGCAGCATCTGAAAAAAATCGGTGTTGTAATCTATCTGAAGCTGTCGTGCGAATCGATCGCAGCGCGTCTGGGCGATCTGCGCAAACGCGGCATTACGCTGCGGGAGGGACAGACGCTGCAGCAGCTTTACGATGAGCGTGTCCCGCTATACGAGCGTTATGCGGACATTACAGTGGACTGTGAAAACAAAAGTATTCGGGAGATTGTTGCAGAGATTGTGGCAAGACTGCCGAAGTGACAACAGGGGACAAGACAAATGAAACAGCAGTTTGAATCTGTACGGAGCGGCTTTTTGCTGCTTCTTGCCGCATTTATCTGGGGCATTGCCTTTGTGGCGCAGAGTGTTGGAATGGATTACATGGGGCCGTGTACGTTTAATGCATCTCGGTTTTTAATTGGCGGCGTTGTGCTCCTGCCGGTGATCTGGACAAAAGAACGGATGGAAGCAAAAAAAGGCGCAACAGGAGCTCCTGCGAAAAAAAATAAATCCGGTGCGCTTTTGCCTGGCGGCGTATGCTGCGGTATCGCGCTGTGTGCGGCAAGCCTTCTGCAGCAGTTTGGTATCCGGTATACGTCAGTGGGAAAAGCAGGATTCCTGACGACGCTCTATATCGTTATCGTGCCGCTGCTCGGGATTTTTGTGCGCCGCATTCCAGGTGTGAAGGTATGGTGCAGCGTTGTGGTTGCGTTAATCGGAATGTATCTTCTATGTATTTCCGGAAGCGTTCGGATCGGACTGGGGGATGCGCTGGTGATTGGCTGCGCGTTAGTATTTTCTATTCATATTCTGGTGGTGGATCATTTCGCAGAGCAGGTGGATGGCGTAAAGCTTTCGTGTCTGCAGTTTCTGACGAGCGGTGTCATCTGTCTGGTGCTTGCGTTTTTGACGGAGCATCCGTCCTGGGATGCATTGTTTGCCGGAATCGTGCCGGTTTTATACGCGGGCGTTCTGTCCAGCGGCGTTGGGTATACGCTTCAGGTTGTTGGACAGAAAAAAGTGGAGCCAACAGCGGCATCCCTGCTTTTGAGCATGGAATCTGTTTTTTCCGTGCTGGCAGGCTGGGTGATTCTGGGACAGAAGCTTTCGGCGCGGGAGCTTTTTGGCTGCGCGCTCGTGTTTGCGGCGGTGATCTGTGTACAGCTTCCGGATAAAAAGAAAGCAAAACAGGTGGAAACAGCCTGAAAAGTGGCGTGTATTGCACGAAAAGATGTATACTTCAGAAGGGAGAAGATGGGGATGAAGGAACTTTCAAAAGAAGTAAGGGAGATTATGAAAGAATACATCGGCGACAACAGTGTAGCGGGTGTGACAGTGCTGGCGGTGAAGGATGGAAAAGAAATCTGCGACTGTCAGGAAGGCATGGCGGATATCGAAAATGGACGTGCGATGAAGCGCGATACGATTTTTCGGTTATATTCCCAGACGAAACCGGTTACCGGAGCGGCTGCGATGATTTTGATGGAGCGCGGAAAGCTGGATCTGTATCAGCCGGTTGCAGAATATCTGCCTGCATTCCGCGAACAAAAAATCTGGCGCAACGGCAGATGCGAAGCACTTTTGCCTGGAGAACGGGAGATGCTGGTTGTCGATCTTTTACGGATGACGTCGGGGCTGATTTATGGCGATACGACGACGGAGCCGGGGCGGATGTATGAGCACGTTTTCGAAGAGGGAAAGGAACGGATGCATACGCTGGAGGCGATGACGACAAGGAATGTGGCGGATGCACTGGCAAAGTGCCCGCTGCTTTATGCGCCCGGGCAGGGCTGGCAGTACGGTTCCTCTGCAGATGTGCTCGGTGCGATTATTGAAGCTGCGTCCGGCAAACGGTTCGGGGAATTTTTGCAAGAAGAAATTTTCGAGCCGCTTGGAATGAAGGATACGGCGTTTTGGGTACCGGAGGAAAAGCAGGACCGGCTGGCGGCAGTATACCAGACTGAAATTGACCAAAATGGTCAAAACGTACTGAAGCGCTATACGCAGGATCATCTGGTCGTTGCAAACCGGATGGAAAAGTCCCCTGCCTTTGAGTCGGGCGGAGCGGGACTTGCTTCGACGCTGGATGATTATATGAAATTTGCGCAGATGCTGATGCAGGGCGGAAGCTTAAACGGCGTGCGGGTGCTGAGCGAAAAGACGACGAAGTATTTTACCAGTCCGGAGCTGATGCCGGTTTCTCAGAAGGTATTTTCTGAATGGGTCGGACTGGATGGCTACAGCTACGGCAACCTGATGCGCGTCTGCAAAAATCCGGCGCAGTGCGGTTATCTTGCAATGCAGGATGAATATGGTTGGGACGGCTGGCTGGGTGTTTACTTTGCAAACCTGCCTAATGAAAAGACGACCATTCTGATGGGGATGCAGAAGGTGGACGCAGGCACGTTTTCCATGACCCGCAAAATCCGCAATCGGATTGTGAGCAAGCTGTAAAGAAAATAGAAAATTCCGCTTCGCCGGGAAATTGCTGCCTACCAGAAAACACAGAAAAAGAGCGTATGAAGGAGCCCTTTTTTTTAATTCCAACCCGGAGAAATCTGGTTTTCTGAAGTTTATTGCTGCCGGAAAAGTACGTTTTCACGGAATTGCATTGCAGTTTAAAACCGTGTAGAATATATAACTAGCTTTTACAATCAAATGGAAGGACTGTAAAAATGTATCAGAGAAGATCGAATCTGCAGAATCTGATGATTTTGCTGCTGGACTGTCTGACGATTGTCGTGAGCCTGATTCTGGCAAACTATATTCGAAATGGTCGGTTGTTTGAGAGCGATGATGCCCGGATGGATTTCGGCCTTTTGCTCGGAGCAGTGCTTGTCGTTTTTCTGGCAATGAACCTGTTTGGCAGCCTGTACCGGAACATGATGCTGCGGGGACCGCTGCATGAATGCATGTGTGTGATTCGCAATAATGCAATCAGTTTTGCGGGCGCGGCGGTTGTACTGTATTTTATGGGACTGCTGGATGCTTACTCGCGTCTGGTGTTCTTCTATTTTCTTCTGATTGACTGTATCCTGATGCTGATTGTGCACCAGCTCTGGAAAAAATGTCTGCCGTCTTTGTATCGGATTTTTCGGGAGAGCAGGAAGACGCTGTTGGTTGCGGACGATGTGTTCGCAGTGCCGCTCGTCATGGATATGAAAAATTTTAAGGATTACAGCTATGAGTTCTGCGGATTGGCATTTCTGGGCGAGAAACCGGAAAATGGCGAGGTCGGCGGAATGTCGGTCGTAGCTGGGGCAGATGATCTGATCGATTACTGTAAAAGCGCGTCTCTGGATGAAGTGATCGTTGCAGTTGCGGATACCCAGAGCAAAGAGATGAAGCATGTTTTGGAAACGCTGGCAGAAATGGGACTGACGATTCATTACCGGATTCCTGTTCCGGAGCTGTCCGGTGCGAGCCAGAAAGCTCTGACGCAGTTTGGGCGCTTTTATACGATTACCTATGCGAATCGTTTTGTACCGGTTGGGCAGCTGGCGATGAAGCGGCTGCTGGATCTGGTCGGAGCGCTGGTCGGCTGTGTATTTTTAGGAATATTGACGGTGATCGTCGGGCCGATGATCAAGCTGGAGTCTCCTGGACCGATTTTCTTTGCACAGAAACGGGTTGGACGGAACGGCAGAATTTTTAAAATGTACAAATTCCGTTCCATGTATGCGGATGCGGAAGAGCGCAAAAAAGAACTGATGGCGCAGAATGAAATGAACGGCCTGATGTTCAAGATGGAAAATGATCCGCGGATTACAAAGACGGGGGCTTTCTTACGGAAGACGAGCCTGGATGAATTTCCGCAGTTTATCAATATTTTAAAGGGCGATATGAGCCTTGTGGGAACCCGTCCGCCGACGTTGGATGAGTTTGCACAGTACAGCCCATATCATAAGAAACGCTTGAGCTTTCGTCCCGGTCTGACCGGAATGTGGCAGGTGAGCGGGCGCAGCGACATAACGGATTTCGAAGAAATTGTAAAGCTGGATGTAGAGTATATTGATAACTGGTCTTTCTGGCTGGACATTAAGATTTTATTGAAAACTTTCCTGGAGGTCTTTACACAAAAGGGCGCCAGATAAAAGACAGTTTTAATGATTCATAACAATAGAGTGTTCCCAAAGTGTACATTTTATTCATGACAATAGAATGCTCGCAGAGCGTGCATTCTATTGTTGCCTGGGTATTTGGCTGCGTATTGCGGCAGAATGTGAGGAGAATTTGAAAAAAAGAAAACCGGCAGCCTGTAACGGGCTGTTGAGAGGAATTCTGACAGGCATCTGTGTTTTTGGAGTAACGCTGTCCGGATGCAGCTCTTCGAATCCGGAGACGGCGGATACGACAGGCGCTGAGACAATAACGCAGAGCAGCTCTGCAGAGGAAACTTCTATCGAAGAAGCAGAGGCAGCAGTGGATGCAGCACAGGTGGAAGCGGTTCTGCAGTCGGATGCAGAAATTCCTTTGAAATTGAATGAGCTCTGCGCGCTGAATGCAGATGCATATGCGTGGCTGGAAATTCCTGGAACGGGCATCAGCCAGCCAATTCTGCAGAGCAGCATAGACGATGAATATTATCTAACCCATAACGTTGCAAAGGAAGAGGCGGAAGATGGGGCAATTTATACAGAGACAGCCAACGATATAGATTTTTCTGATGGCAATACCGTGATTTACGGACATAACACCTTGGATCGTTTTGGAAAGCTTCATGAGTATCAGGATCGTACTTTTTTTGATGAAAATCGGGAAGTGCGGATTTATCTGCCGGAGAAGATGCTTGTCTACCGCATTTTTGCAGCATATCCGTATGACGACAGGCATCTGATTGCCGCATATGATTTTTCAGATCCGATTATTTTCCGCAATTATCTGGAAGAAGTCTTTTCCATTCGTCAGATCGATGCTTTTATCGATGATACGATGGATGTGACGGAAGATGACAAGCTGATTACGCTGGAAACCGGTGTGAGCGACGAGCCGGATCAGAGGTATCTGGTGCAGGCAGTTTTGGTTGAGGAACAGTAATGGAGCAGGAAAAGAGAAAACGCAGGAAAAAAAGGACGAAAAAGCGTTCCGCAATTTCAAAAGTTGGTCTTTTTTTCTTGATTTTGTTACTTGTGCTTCTGTTACTTGGAATTACTGTATCGGCAGGGTGGCTGTGGATGAACTACAGCGGTCAGAGCAGGCTTTCCAAAAAACAGGAAGCGATACCGGAGCTGATGCAGCAGGCTGAATCGGAAGCGGAAAGCGAGATGATGCTGGAGGCGGGAAGCATCCGGTATCATGGAAAGGTTTATACCTACAAAAAGGATATTCTGACCTTTTTGTTTTTAGGAATTGATAAAAATGGAGAAGTAAAGGCTTCTTCCAATCTCTTTAAGGGCGGCCAGGCGGATGCACTGTTTCTGGCTGTACTCGACCCGGGAGAGAAAAAGATCAGCGTGATCGGAATCAACCGCGATACCATGGCTTCTATGAATGTGTATGATAAGAACGGGAGATATTCCGGAAGACAGACTGCACAGATTGCACTTTCCCACGCTTACGGGGACGGTCTGGAAGAAAGCTGCGAAAACAGCCTGGATGCAGTTTCCAATCTGTTCTATGGTCTTCCGATCCACGGTTACTGCGCACTGAACATGTCGGTTGTATCGAAGTTAAACGATGCGGTCGGCGGTGTGGACGTCGTGATTCCGGAATCTGCAAACGGACTGGAAAAGGGCTGGACAACCGGAGCCGAGGTGCATTTAGAGGGCGATGCGGCGTACCAGTTTATTCATTATCGCGATACGGCGCAGGAACAGAGTGCAGAAGCACGCCTGGAGCGTCAAAAGCAGTATTTGAAGAAATTTATCCTTCAGGCAAAAGAAGCGATGAAGCAGGATATGACGCTTCCTTTGCAATTGTATACACAGATTACACCGTACATGGTAACGGATGTGACTGCGGATGAAGCAGTTTACCTGGCAGGTCAGGCGCTGTCCTACAGCTTTGGGGACGACAATTTTTATTCCATGACGGGAACGGTCAAAATGGGAGAAAAATTCGAAGAATTTTATCCCGATGAAACAGCACTGTATGAACTGGTGCTGGACGTATTTTATGAAGAGGCGGCGGATTGACCTGCACGCCGGATAAAACGGTATTGGCAGACGGGACACCGCCTGTTAATATAAAAACAGAAGCCACACAATTTTACGAAAGGGGGATGATTGACATGAAAAAGAAAATGGCAATTGTTCTTTCACTTGTACTCGCATGCTCTATGAGCATGACAGCATTTGCAGCTCCCAGCCCGTCTCTGAATACAGGTAATACGCCTGTTAGTCAGGTAACCGTTGATCAGTCTGTTGCAACAGCAACAGCTGGAACCGCTGAGTCGACTGTCAGCGGTGTAGCCAGCGCGACTAGTGCAGTAGCAGTTGGAACAACATTCGCAACTGCAAAAGGAAACCAGGCATTGGATGCGGCTTCCGTTCAGCTGGTTGTAGCTCCTACAACTGTAGCAGAAACGACAACATCTGCCAGCGAACTGACAAAGGCTTTGACTGCAAAAAAGGTCAAAATCATCAACAAGAGTGGTGAGAAAAACATTTCCCTGCTGAATCGGGAAGGCAAGGTAAAATACCTGTGCAGCAGAAATGTTTATCTGACGAATTCAAAGGGTGAACTGGTAGCAAGCAAGGGTTCTATCTCTATTGCAAAGAGCCTGAAAGAAATCCTGGGCGGATACCAGCTTGCTGAAAATGAGACCATCAGAGCAATGTACAAGAGAGCAGACGGAACCTTTGTAGCGCTTCCTGTTGTTATTAAGGGCGATGTAGTTTCTTTTGCACTTCCTTCTATCAGCGGTGTTGTTGAAGTTGTATTCACGGCGGCTGTTGGAACAAGACAGGAAACATTACAGTCTGAAAAAGCTCCCAAGCTTTGATGCATGGCCGACAGGCTAAGTTTTAGATCGAATAACAAATTAAATTGATTCGTGTGGTTTCCTTTGGAACACCGCCTCCTCTGAAACGGGGAAGCGGTGTTTTGTTTTTTGCTGCAAAAAAAGTCCTCCGCAAAAACGGAAGACTTTTCTGGATGTTGGCGTTGAGACTTATTCGTTCAAGGAATAACCGCAAGCGGTGCAATATTTTTGACTGTCTGCAGATTCGCCAATTTGGTGCTCTTCTTTTTCGGTATGACCGCAGAATTCACAGACCAGCTGATGATAGGATTCATCAAGACTTTGCCCGACGGTGTATTCATGTGTACAGGATTGACCACAGATCTCACAGATACCGTCCGGATCAAATACACATGCGCCATCCATTGTATGTCCACACACGGAACAGGTTCCCTTGTGAATCCGCACGCCGTCTTCGGCAGTCTCGGTTGTATAGGTATACAGATGGGATTCTTCTTTTATAACGCCGCCGCATGCACCACAGATTTCTTTATGGGAAGAATCATCAGCGGTATAATGATCAGCGGTACAGCTTTCTGCCTGTTCTTCGTTGATATATCCACAGAGGACACATACGGGACCGTGCATAGTTGTTCCGGTGATCTGTTTCCTACCGTCGAACTCATGATTGCAGGGGGCCTCCGGTTCTGGTGTTGTCGGCTCCGGTGTTGGTGCAGGTGTCGGCACTGGGGTTGGAGCGGCAGAAGATGGTAAGGTCAAAGAGGACAGGATGTTCGAAACAGAGCTGTTGTCCGCACTGGAAGGGACGATCAGTCTGGGGGATGCAAGGATCTGTCCGTTCATTCCGCTGACTGTAAAGCCGGCTTTTGTCGTTGCGTCAATGGTCGTATATTTTCGGTTTTCTTTGATGCCGAAATTTACATAGTGAACATAGTATGCCAGAAGATCGTCGCCAAACGCCTTTTGCAGATCCGGATAAGCGGAACTGTATGCAAAAACATTGAAGTCAGAATTAATATCAGATCTTCCTTCGTTCAAACCGAAAATAACAAAATGGTTCCAAAGCGCTTCTGAGTCATTTCCAAAGGCCTTTGCAACATCCGGATATGCTATTGCATACCGTTCGGGTTTGAAAACCTGCCTTAAAGCTTCAAGGGCTTCCGGGGTATATGTTATTTTGTACTTTTTCATAATTTCCTTGTGCAGAGAGGTCTCGGAAGAGGTGTTTTTGTTTATTGTATTCAGTGTATTCAGTGCGCTCATATTGTTTTTGACAATCATTGCGGCGTTTGCCGTCATACCGGAGCCCAGACACATGGTGAGGGCGAGAGCGAATGCCAGAAGTTTCTTTTTCAATATTACATCCTCCTTTTTTCGAAAAAAAGTTCCTTCATCACAAGTCTATGTTACCATTTTTCAAAAAGCTTTACAACGAAATTGCAATAAATAGTATTTCCGTTACAGTTCACTCGTACTTTATGAGCAAAAATGAGATGCGAATGGCGCGGGTGAACAGTAACGTATTCCTATCAAAATCATACCAGAGAGCAATAATTGAATTGTGCAGAATCAACTTATGTTCATCAAAGAAAGGAATCCGCAGCAATTTCATCCTCTGCCAGCATACGGTATCCGACACCAAGCTCATTGATGATATAGCGCTTTTCGCCGGGCGTCACGCCCATTTTCTTGCGGATGTTCTTCATGTTGACTTGCAGCTTTTTGACGCTGCCGTAGTCAGAATACCCCCAGACAGTATGGATGATCGCAGTATACGTCAGCACCTTTCCAGCGTGAATGGAGAGGAACGCCATAATGTTGTACTCCGTTTGGGTCAGGTCGATCTCTTCTTTGCCTACAAAAACCTGTCGTGTGTCGTAATCGATCAGCAGGTCCTGAAAGCGGAATTTCCCGCCGGGGGTACTTTCATTCTCTTCACTGTGTCGATGGCTGCGGAGAACGGCCCGGACCCGAGCCAACAATTCCTCCGTGCCAAAGGGCTTGGTGATATAATCATTTGCCCCAAGATCCAGCGCCTCCACTTTGTCCCTCTCGCTGGAACGGGCGGAGAGCACAATGATGGGCACAGTGTCCGTCTTTCGCACCTCTTGAATCAAACTCATGCCATCCCGATCCGGCAGGCCGAGATCCAGAATGATGAGGTCCGGATGATGGGAAGCGTACATCATCATGCCGAGCGCACAGGTCTCCGCGCAGAGAACCTGATAGTCGCTGGTTTCCAGATTTGCTTTAATGAAGCTTCGGATGTTGGCTTCATCCTCTACGATCAGGATCTTAAATTTGTTATTGCCCATCGTCCTCACCCTCTCTTTCCAGAGCAAAGCTAAATACCGCACCGCCGCCACTTTTGTTTTTTGCGGTAATGTCACTGCCGTGTGCCTTGACGATGGCGGCGCACACAGACAGTCCGATCCCCATATTGCTGCGTGTCCCGTCCACCGGCGCAGCGTTTTTTTCGTAGCTCCCGGTAAAAATCTTTTGAAGTGCATCCTCCGGGATGCCGCAGCCGTTGTCAGCAACCTCAAATACCGCCTTGTCTCCTGCGAGAGAAACGGAAAGCATCAGTTTTGTCATGCCTTTTGCGTGGAATACAGCGTTTTCCAGAAGATTCAGCAGCACCTGTTCAATAAGGAGAGAATCCATGGGAATGTCCACAAACTCGTCCGGGATCTGTGTGATGACCTTCTGACTCGGATGCTTTTTAGAAAACTTCATCAAAACGGAGTCGATCAGCTCATCAAGAACGGTGGGAGTTTTCACGACCTCCACCTTCGCACCGTCGATCCTTGTGACAGACAGGAGATTCTCAACCATGCGGATGAGCCATTCGCTGTCTTCCTGAATTTCTCCCAACAACTTGAGCTGCTGTTCCTTCGGCAGCGCATCATACTTAGAAATCAGTGTGGAGGATGACCCGTATATGGAGGTAAGGGGCGTGCGCAGGTCATGGGAGATCGCCCGCAGCAGATTGCCCCGCATTCTCTCTTTTTCATTTTCTGAGCGCAGCTTCTCCTGATCGCGGATACGAATGTTAAGCGTGCTGGTGGAAATGGCGACGACCAGCATGATGACAGCGGATAAGATGCTTTCTTCTACAAAAAAGTCAAAAGCGTAGTATGGATAGGTGAAAGCAAAATTTACCGCAAACACGCTGGCGATGGCCGAAATGATGCCATAGCAATACCCGTGGGTTTTCAGCGAGATTAAAAACACGCTGAACACAAAAATCATGGGTACCAGTGTCTGCGTGGTAAAGAGCTTCTGAATAAGCAAATTGACAGCAAAGGCGCTGCAAAAAATTAGGATTGAAAATAGAATATCCTTTTGTCGTTGACGGTTCTTCATCCTGTTTCTCCTGAACGATACTGCGGCATTATTATACCGCATAAGCGGAAGCGCTTCAAGATTTCTCGCAGGAGGATATTGTACCGCATCTGTTTCTTTACTGAATCTACACCACGAAAATGCTATGATGGAAACACTAAATAAAAAGGAGGAAGAAATCCGTGGAAAACGACAGTAGCGACGATAACGGCAGCCGCTCTTATATGGTCTGTTCGTATGTGACATATCTACGCCCTTTGCTGCGATATCGGGTATAGACGTGTCTTTTTTGTATGAAATAATCGTAGGAACAGAACATAAAGGAGTTTGAAATGAATTATTTTGGAAGTATTTTCGTAATGGTGGTCTGCATTGCCATGTCCGCCTATTTCAGCGCCACAGAAACGGCGTTCTCGTCCCTGAATAAGACCCGCCTCAAGGTGTTGGCGGACAATGGAAACAAGCGGGCAGCGCTGGCGCTCAAGCTATCTGAAGACTATGACAAGCTGATCTCCACCATCCTGATCGGCAACAATATCGTGAATATCATGGTGGCATCCATCGGCACACTTTTGTTCGTAGGGCTTTACGGCGATATTGGCGCGACGATTTCTACGGTCGTCGTAACGATCGTTGTTTTGATTTTTGGTGAGATCACCCCTAAAAGTGTTGCAAAGGATACCCCGGAACGTTTCGCTTTGTTCAGTGCTCCGTTTATCCGCCTTTGGATTTTGATTCTGACGCCGCTGAATTTCCTCTTTTCCCAGTGGAAGAAGCTGGTTTCCCGTTTCTTCAAGACGGATGACGATGCAAAAATGTCCCACGAGGAACTGCTCCTTTTTATGGAGGATGTGGAGCAGGACGGCGGAATTGACGAAAACGAAGGCGAGCTGCTGCGCAATGCCCTTGAATTCCGTGACCTGACGGCGGCAGAAATTTTGACCCATCGAATTGACCTGGAAGCTGTGGACATCGACAAGAGTCATGAGGAAATTTCCAGAGCCTTTACCCAGTCCCGCTTTTCCCGTCTGCTGGTCTACCGGGATACCATTGATCAGGTCGTCGGCGTTCTTCATCAGAAGGATTTCTATATCAACGGCAAGATGACGGATCAGCCCATTGCGGAGATCATGACGAAACCGTTGTTTGTCTATCAGTACACAAAAATCCGGGATATTTTGAAAATGCTCCAGCATCAGAAGTCCCATATCGCCGTGGTCGTAGATGATTTCGGCGGAACGCTTGGTATTGTTACGATGGAGGATATTCTGGAAGAACTGGTTGGTGAAATTTGGGACGAACACGACGAGGTGGAGGAAGATTTTGAAAAGCTGGACGAGAATACCTATCGCGTGGACTGCTCCGTCAGCCTGGAGGATTTTGCGGAATTCTTTGACATCAAGCTGGAATCTGACAGTGTTTCTGTCGGCGGCTGGGTCATGGAGCAGCTGAATAGAGTCCCCACCAAGGGCGATTCCTTTGCTGTGCAGAATTTGGAGATCACGGTCTCAGAATTGAGTGCGCACAGGGTATCCTTCCTTACAGTCAGGCAATGCGACCTGTGTTTGGACTGCGAACAATAAACTATCATGGAAAGGAAAAACATGGAGAAAAAAACGAAAAACACAGTCGGTAACAGAAACGGGAATCCTACACCGCAGGGAAGTAACTGGCCGGACGAGACGATCATTCGTTATATCACCCGTGCACTGGTGCTGTTGATTGTATTTGCATGGGCGCTGGTAAACCTTGACGCTGTTTTGCGTTTTTTCGGCAAGGTGCTTGCACTGTTTACTCCGTTTCTGATCGGCGGGGCAATTGCATTTTTGATCAATGTAATCCTTCGACCGTTGGAATGCTGCTGGAACAAGGTTTGCCGCAAGGTTCCTGCAAAGCTGACCCGCCCTGTGTGCCTGACAATAAGCACCGTGCTCGTTCTTGGAATTTTGTTTGCCGTAGTGTTTATGATGATCCCCAGTTTGCGGGAATCCGGCGATGAGTTTATCCAAAACATTCCGGTCTATGTGGAGGAAATCGGGCGGTGGTGGGCAGGGGTTGTCCAGTTTGCTGCAAAATATAACATTATCCTGCCCGAATATGCCATAAATTCTGATCTGTTGATTGAGAAGGTCACCACCTTGATCAGCGATGAGGAAAGCGGCATCCTCACCGTGACATGGGGTGCGGCAACCTCTGTCCTGTCGGTTTTGGTGGATGTCCTTTTGGGCCTTGTCTTTGCACTGTATCTGCTTGCAAAGAAGGAAGTCATTGCGGCACATTTGAAAAAACTCATTGTGACAGTCTTTCCGCAAAAGAAGGCGCAGCGGCTTCTGAGCATTGCTACTCTGACAAACCAGACCTTCACAAATTTTGTCAGCGGACAGCTTACGGAAGCGGTTATCATCGGCGTTCTGTGCTTCTTGGGAATGCTGATCCTTGGGATTCCGTATGCCGGTGCGGTTTCCGCGTTTGTGGCTGTTACTGCGCTGGTGCCGATTTTTGGCGCATGGATCGGCGGCGGTCTTGGTGCGTTTTTGATTCTGCTGGCAGAACCCGGCAAGGCGCTGTGGTTCATCCTCTTTTTACTCATTTTACAGCAGGTTGAGGGAAATCTGATTTACCCAAAGGTAGTCGGCAAGTCTGTCGGACTTCCTGGATTGCTTGTGCTGATGGCTGTTACGATCGGCGGCGAAGCATTCGGCATCTTAGGGATGCTGTTCAGCGTTCCCGGCTGTGCCGTGCTGTTCAGTCTTTATTTAGAGTACATGAAGAACGCACACACCTTTTAAGACGTGGTCTATTTAACATACAGGACGATAACTTACTTCGTGAATGCCGGCTTTAAGATCTTAGCTGACCGCCGTATCCTTGAAATCCACCGCCAAGTCCCCAAAAGTGGACTGTGTAGGCAATAGGCTGACGCGCCTGCTCCGAAACGCTGGGAAGAACCCATGATCGCAGAATCTGCCATTGGACGCAAAAAAAAACGGTGTGACCTTCACGGTCGCACCGTTTTTTACCCAACCGCAAGATTTATAGCTCCTTACGGCTGTCAAGTCTTGTGTTTACAGGCTTTCGGGCATACAAAAAGCAGATGACGGGAATCGAACCCGCCTCCTCAGCTTGGGAAGCTGATGTTCTACCGATGAACTACATCTGCATGACATACATTATAGCATATGAATTCAAAAAAGAAAAGCATTTTATTCATAACAATAGAATATCCGCGGAGCATACATGCCGTTGTATGGATTGCCCGTCAGAAGCTGCGAGAAAACTGCAACTACAGTTTTAGAGATTTTTCACTTTTCGTTCTCAGTATTCTATGATATACTGTCTGCAGAAGGCTTTGTAAGCGATGCAGAGCCAATATTACGGTTTTACGGAAGGTGAAAAGATGCAGAGAATATTATTAAAATTGAGCGGTGAAGCGCTTGCAGGAGAAAAGAAGCATGGTTTTGACGAGGATACTGTCAGGGCGGTAGCGCTTCAGGTAAAACAGCTGGTGGATGATGGCATTCAGGTCGGCATCGTGATCGGCGGAGGAAACTTCTGGAGAGGACGTACCAGCGAGCACATTGACCGCACCAAAGCGGATCAGATCGGTATGCTTGCGACAGTGATGAACTGCATCTACGTTTCAGAGATTTTCCGTTCGGTTGGCATGATGACCAACATTTTGACACCGTTTGAGTGCGGTTCCTTTACGAAGCTGTTTTCCAAGGATCGCGCGAACAAATATTTCGAAAAAGGAATGGTCGTATTCTTTGCAGGCGGTACGGGACATCCGTATTTTTCCACGGATACCGGCGTTGTGCTGCGCGCTATTGAGGTAGAGGCGGACGTTATTCTGCTCGCTAAGGCGATTGATGGCGTATATGACGATGATCCGGCGAAGAATCCGGCGGCGAAGAAGTATGACGAAGTATCGATTCATGAGGTAATCGAGAAAAACCTGCAGGTAGTGGATATGACTGCATCAATTCTGGCGAGAGACAACAAGATGCCGATGTGGGTATTTGGTTTAAATGAAAAAGACAGCATTGTCAACACAGTAAAGGGCAATTTTACCGGCACCAAGGTAACGGTATAAGGAGGATAGGAGAACAAGATGGACGAGAGATTACAGCAGTTTGAAACAAAAATGGAAAAGACCTGTGAATATCTGGAAGCAGATTTCATGACAATCCGTGCAGGACGCGCCAACCCGCATGTACTGGACAAAATCCGTGTGGATTATTACGGTTCTCCCACGCCGCTGCAGCAGGTGGGCAATGTAACTGTTCCCGAACCCCGCATGATCCAGATTGCACCTTGGGAAAAATCCCTGATCAAAGCAATCGAAAAAGCAATTATGGCGTCCGATATCGGCATCACCCCATCTAACGATGGTAATGTGATCCGTCTGGTATTCCCGGAGGTAACAGAGGAACGCCGTAAAGCGCTGGTAAAGGACGTTAAGAAAAAGGGCGAGGACGCAAAGGTTGCAGTCCGCAATGTCCGCCGTGATGGCAATGATTTTTTAAAGAAGCTGGGCAAGGAAGACGTTTCTGAGGATGAAATCAAGGAGCTGGAAGATCAGCTGCAGAAGCTGACTGACAAGTTCGGCAAGGATATCGACAAGCTGGTAGAAGCAAAATCCAAAGAGATTATGACCGTTTAAAACGGATACAAAAGTACATTCTGCTAGGATGAACAATGGAATGTACACGCTGAAAGCATTATATTGTCATGAATAGTGAGGGAGAAGGGGGCAGGCTGGGCTTGTCCCCTTCTCTCAGATAGGAGAAAAGAAAGAATGAATATTCCGAATCATGTGGCGATTATTCTGGATGGAAACGGCAGATGGGCAAAGGCAAAGGGCATGCCGCGTAACTACGGACATGTGCAGGGGGCAAAGACCGTAGAACAGATCTGCGAGGATGCATGGAATTTGGGCATCCATTATCTGACGGTATATGCGTTTTCCACTGAAAACTGGAATCGCCCCAAGGATGAAGTATCCGCGCTGATGACGCTTCTGCGCAATTATATGAAAAGCTGCTTAAAGCGTGCAACACAGAACAATATGTGCGTGCGCGTGATCGGGGATAAGACCGGGCTCGATGATGATATCCGCAAACGGATTGCGGAGCTGGAGGAAGCGACAAAGGACAACACCGGTCTGCATTTTCAGATTGCGATCAATTACGGCGGCAGGGATGAAATCCGCCGCGCTGTGACGAATCTGGCAGAGCAGGTACAGGCAGGGACCCTGCAACCGGAGGAAATTACCGAGGAAAAGATCAGTGCTGCGCTGGATACGGCAGGAATCCCGGAGCCCGACCTTTTGATCCGCACCTGCAATGAGCTTCGGATTTCCAATTTCCTGTTGTGGCAGCTGGCCTACACAGAGTTTTATTTTACACCGGTGGCGTGGCCCGATTTTTCAAAGGCAGAGCTGGAAAAGGCGATTGAGGCATATAATCATAGAGACAGAAGATATGGGCTGGTGAAGGAGGAGTAACAATGTTCTGGACGAGATTGGGCAGCAGCGTTGTGCTGGTTGTGCTGGCACTGATTTTTCTGATCAGTGGAGGTCCTGTTCTGGGAGCGGTGTGTCTGCTGCTTTCCCTGACGGCTTACTACGAGCTGATTAAGGCGTGCCATGTGGAAAAAGATGGCAAATTTACGCTGCTGGAAATCATGGGAGGCTGCGGAATCGTGCTGTATGGCGCAGCGATGATGCTTTCCAAAAATTTTCTCTGGGGAATCGGGGCAATTGTCCTGATGTTTCTGGCAGTGATGTTCGTCTATGTGTTCCATTTTCCCAAATACCATGCAGACCAGGTGATGACTGTTTTTTTCTGTGCATTTTACCCGGGGGTGCTGTTTCCGTTCATCTATCTGACCCGGGAACTGAGCTGGGGAAAATATCTGGTGTGGCTCATTTTTATCAGCTCCTGGATCTGTGATACCTGTGCCTATTTGACCGGTATGGCAATTGGAAAACATAAGCTGGCACCTGTGCTCAGCCCGAAGAAATCGATAGAGGGTGCAATTGGAGGCGTAGTCGGTTCTGCCCTGGTAGGAGCATTATTCGCATGGCTGTTTCTTATTCCGGAGACCGGAAGCGATGCGATGATCTGGGTGGTTGCGCTGATCAGTGCTGCCGGTGCAGTCATTTCCCAGGTAGGAGATCTTTCAGCGTCTGCAATCAAACGAAATCACGATATTAAAGATTACGGAAAGATAATTCCGGGACACGGCGGGATCATGGATCGGTTCGACAGTGTGTTATTTACCGCACCGGTGATCTATTTCCTTTCGGTCATTTTGCTCGGAGCGGTTCATTAAAAAAATGGTTTCGGATTTTTCCGGAATTGTGTATAAGCGGGTACAGGAGAGGAAAACTATATGAAAAAAGTAGCAATATTGGGTTCTACGGGGTCAATCGGAACCCAGACCCTGGAAATTATCCGGGATAATGAGGATTTACAGGCGGTTGCGCTGGCAGCAGGGCAGAATGTCGATCTGATGGAAAAACAGATTCGGGAATTTCATCCGCAGATCGCGGGAATGTGGAGTGAGGAAGCGGCGGCTGACCTTCGGCAGAGAGTTTCAGATCTTCCGGTCAAAATCGTGTGCGGGATGGACGGACTGCTGGAAATCGCGTCTTTCCCGGAAAGCGACGTTGTCGTTACGGCGGTGGTCGGCATGATCGGTATCCGTCCGACCATCGCAGCGATTGAAAGCGGAAAGACGATTGCGCTTGCCAATAAAGAAACATTGGTGACAGCAGGACATATCATCATGCCGCTGGCCGCTCAAAGAAAGGTTCCGATTTTGCCGGTAGACAGTGAGCATTCCGCAATTTTCCAGTCTTTACAGGGAAGAGCGGATAATCAGATCCACAGAATCTTGCTGACAGCCTCCGGCGGTCCGTTCCGCGGAAAAAAGCGTGCGGACTTAGAGCAGATGACGCTGGAGGATGCGTTGAAGCATCCGAACTGGTCGATGGGCAAAAAGGTGACAATTGATTCGGCATCCCTCGTCAATAAGGGGCTGGAAGTGATGGAAGCGAAGTGGCTGTTTGACGTATCTCTTGATCAGATTCAGGTTGTTGTGCATCCGCAGAGCATTGTGCATTCCGCAGTGGAATATGACGATGGTGCGGTGATTGCACAGCTCGGGCTTCCGGATATGAAGCTGCCAATCCAGTATGCCCTCGTTTATCCGGAAAGAAGACCGATGAACGCGCCATTTATGGATCTGTTTGCAATCCATCAGCTGACCTTTGAAGCACCGGACACCGAGACGTTTCCGGGACTTGCGCTCGCCTATCGGGCGGCAAGAGAAGGCGGCAGTATGCCGACCGTTTTCAATGCGGCGAATGAAATGGCTGTCAAGCTTCTGCTTCAGAAAAAGATCCGTTTCGTGCAGATTCCGGAAATCCTGGAAATGGCGATGGAGCATCATCATACTATAGAAAATCCTGATGTGGTGCAGATCCTTCAGGCAGAGGCTGAGACCTATGAACAAATCAGGCAGGAGATGAAACTTTGATCGGAACAATCATCATTTTTTTACTGATCTTTTTCGTGATCGTAATGGGACACGAATTTGGTCATTTCCTGATTGCAAAAGTGAACGGCATCCGTGTGAATGAATTTGCAATCGGGATGGGACCGAAGATTGCAGGCTTTAAAAAGGGGGAAACGGAATATGTGCTGCGGGCGTTCCCGTTGGGCGGCGCATGCATTTTTGAAGGGGAAGACGGACTGGAAGCGGCGAAAGAAGAGGCATCTGCCGCAGGCACGCCGGCGGATAAAACCGGACGGGGCGCTTTGCGGAATGTGCCGGTGGATGTGGATCGCGGAAATTTCCAGAACGCGCCGGTATGGAGCCGGATTGCCACTGTTTTTGCCGGACCGTTGTTTAACTTTTTACTGGCATTTATTTTCGCAATTATGGTTGCGGGTTACGCCGGTGCAGATCTGCCGGTGCTTGGCAGCGTAGTGGAGGGTTCTGCAGCGGAGGCAGCCGGAATGCAGGCGGGAGACAAAATCCTGCGGTTTAACAGCAAAATCAATCTGGCACGGGAAATTTCCCTGGAAATGGCATTGAATAAAACCGGAGAGCCTGTAAAAGTGGTATATGAGCGTGACGGTCAGGAGTATGAAACGACGCTGACGCCGATTTATAACGAAGAAGCAGGTAAATATCTGGTCGGCTTTCAGAATTATGCGTCCTATGATGAGGCGAAGGGGACAAAGCTGTTCCGTTATGCCTGGTACCAGCTGCGCTTTTGCATAAAAAATTCCGTGCTGAGCGTGAAATCCCTGGTAGAGGGTAAGTTGTCCAAGAACGACGTGGCAGGACCGGTTGGCATGGCACAGATCGTGGATCAGGTGAAAACAGCTGCAGAACCCGGCGGACCGATGCTTGTGTTCATGAACATGGTCAATCTGGCGATGCTTCTGTCAGTCAGCCTGGGCGTGATGAATTTGCTTCCGCTGCCCGCACTGGACGGTGGCAGACTGGTATTTTTGTTCCTGGAGGTACTTCGTGGAAAACCGATCCCACCGGAAAAAGAAGGCGTCATTCATTTCGCGGGCTTTGTCGCACTGATGGTTCTGATGGTGTTTGTGATGTTCAATGATATTCAGAGAATTATCGGGTGAAAAGGTTTCGGATAGGAACCCGCTTGGGCGGCTGCCCCATTCCAAAAGATGGTGCAGCCGCTCAAGTTATTTATTTCATAGGAAAATACGTCCTATGAAATAAAAACGCTCCGCGCGGATCGCACTGCAGCGGAATGGAAGAATGTCGCTTGCGCGACCCGCCGCAGGCGGAGAATCCTGCTTCGCAGGATTCTTTTTTATACAGTTTATAACAATAGAATGCTCGCAGAGCGTGCATTCTATTGTGTATACAGAAAATAAGCCGTCAGAATCAACATTCTAACGGCTTATTTTGGATGGACCCGATGGGATTCGAACCCACGGTCTCTGCGTTGCGAACGCAGCGCTTTCCCAGCTAAGCTACGAGCCCAAACATAATTTATGAAGAAAAATCAGACCTTTCATAAAAGGCACTGATATGGAAGCAACGGGGCTCGAACCCGTGACCTCTCGCGTGTGAGGCGAACGCTCATCCCGGCTGAGCTATACTTCCGTTTCCTGCTAAAGTTTATTTTAGCACTTTCCAGGCAGGAATCAAGTGGCAGATGGAAAAAAATGCTGTTCACAGTCATGCTGTTATAAGCAGACGTACCGTTTGCAAACTGAAGCGGTACAGCGTTTGCAAACGCTGCAGTTACTGTGATTCATGACATAGAATGCTCGCAGAGCGTGCATTCTATTGTTTTTTATCAGAACGACTGTGACGGGAGCGGTGTTCTGTGGTGTCTGTTTCTTTTGCGCTGCAGCTGTCGATCAGTTTTTCAATCAACATTTTTTTAACATAGACGTCAAAACTGAGCATGCAGATGAAAGAAAAGGTCTGGAGAAATTCCTGATCCTCTGTGGCAGCATCCGAAAAGGTTTCCTGAGCTTTGTGATATTTGCGTACGACGTCCTGCTTCATTACTTCAACTTCTTCCCGCTCGAGACTAAACACCTCGTTATAGATCGTTTCAAGCTTCAGCCCTTCGTTTCCGGCAAAGAAACGGTCGGTAATCGGTTTTAATACGGTCTGAATGTCGCTGATTGACAGGATGCCCTTGAAATAATAGATAAAAATCAAAAGCAGCATGTGCTCGCGGGAATATTTCTTGCGGACGGGCGGCGGCAGCAGGTCGTTTTTGGCGTAGTTGTTGATCATGGTTTTGGTCAGGATCTTGTCCACTTCGGGATTACGGGCAGCATTTTTCAGACGGCTGTCCATAAAAGTCGTCACCTGATCCATGTATAATTCGATATCTGGGATATCATCCGGACGGATATAATCAATACGGTCCAGACTATCCAAAATACTTTGTAAAAGATCCCCTGTTTCCAGTGTCATATGAAATGCTCCTGTTTTCCATAAGATAATGAAGATTGTTTAATGAATTCATTATATAGTATTCAAAACCAGATGACAAGAGAAAAGAAACTCAATATAGAAAGACCATTCTGTGAAGGGACAGCACATGGGACAATAGGAGCGCATAGGATAAAGAAACATGTGTTGAGGAAGCAGCTATTTTATGAAAAAAAGAAGATGGATATGTCTGGCGCTGACAGCGGCGTTGACGATTGGCATGCTGGCAGGTTGCGGGCAGAAGAAAGATTTATCGGATGGAGGGGAGAAAAAGAAACTTCAGAAGGTTACGTTGAACGAGGTGGCGCATTCCATATTTTATGCGCCAATGTATGTGGCAATAGAAGAGGGCTATTTTAGAGAAGAGGGCATTGATCTGACGCTGGTGACAGGATTCGGTGCGGATAAGACCGTTACGGCAGTGTTGGCGGGAGAGGCGGATATCGGTTTCATGGGCTCCGAATCAACGATATATACAAAAAACGGCGGAGCCGAGGATTATCTGATCAATTTCGCACAGCTGACGCAGCGTGCCGGAAACTTCCTCGTTGCGAGGGAACCGATCGAGAATTTCGAGTGGGATATGCTGAAGGGCAAAAAAGTGCTGGGCGGCAGGGCAGGCGGCATGCCGGAAATGGTATTTGAATATATTTTAAAGCAGTACAACATTGATCCGACCGAAGATCTTTCCATCGACCAGAGCATCGATTTTGGTTCCACGGCAGCAGCATTTTCCGGCGGGCAGGGGGACTTCACAGTAGAATTCGAGCCTCATGCAACTGCCCTGGAGCAAAAAGGTGACGGCTATGTTGTCGCTTCGCTGGGAGAAGAGTCCGGTTATGTGCCCTATACGGCATTTTCTGCGAAAAAGAGTTATCTGGAAGCGCACCCGGATACCGTGCAGGCCTTTGTAAATGCGCTGCAGCGCGGCATGGAAAAGGTATCACAGAGCACGCCGGAAGAAATCGCAAAGATGATTGCGCCGCAGTTCCCGGAAACGGACGAAGCGGTGCTGACGGCGATTGTGAGACGCTATGTCGAGCAGGATACGTGGAAAACCGACCTGATTTTCTCGGAGGATGCATTTGTTCTGCTGCAGGATATTCTGGAAGAGGGCGGCGAGCTGACAAACCGCGTTGCATATGAAGATCTGGTCAATACAGAGTTTGCAAAAAAGGCGCTGGAGCGCTGAGCGTTTTGAAAACAGCAGCAAAAAAAGAGCGGAGACGCCGGAAAAGTTTTCCGGAGCCTTCGCTCTTTTTTACTCATGTAATGTAGACAAAATGTGTGCATTACGGTGTTCACCGGATCCGATTCCAAATCCTGTTGCAGGGTACCCCCTCTTGGACCTGCGGGACTTACTGTTCCGAATCGGGTTCGGAAGCTTCTGCCATTCTGGAGAAAACCAACTCGTAGCCGTCGTTGCCGTAATTTAAGGAACGGTTGACGCGGCTGATTGTAGCAGTGGAAGCGCCTGTTTTTTCTGCGATATCCAGATAGGTTTTGCCTTCCTTTAGCATGGCTGCAACCTCAAAACGCTGGGAGAGGGAAAGCAGCTCATTGACAGTGCAGAGATCTTCGAAAAATGCGTAGCATTCTTCCTTGTTCTGCAGGCTCAAGATCGCGTCAAACAGGTGATCTACGGCCTCCGTTTTAATTTTTTTGTTCATCCGACTAACTCCTTTACTTTTCTAATGGAGTGGACTTCGTTCGTCCATATGTTTCTATTTTAACATATTAAAGTCTAAAAGTAAAGCGGACAAAGACAGCGTCTTTCGTCTTGTATCGCAGACTAAAATCTGTTAAAATCGAAAAGACACTTATAGATGGAAAAAAACAGGAAACAGTGGGGAACTATGAGCATTTACGATACCTTAAATGACAGACAGCGGGAAGCTGTTTTTAAAACAAAGGGACCGGTGCTGATTCTGGCGGGAGCGGGAAGCGGAAAGACCAGGGTGTTGACGCACCGTATTTCCTATCTGATTGAGCACGAAGGCGTAAAGCCGTGGAATATTCTGGCGATCACCTTTACCAATAAAGCTGCCGGGGAGATGCGTGAACGAGTGGACGATCTGATCGGGCACGGCGCGGAACAGATCTGGGTTTCGACGTTTCACTCCACCTGCGTGCGGATTCTGAGACGTTACATCGACCACCTCGGCTATTCGACAAATTTTACGATTTACGATACGGATGACAGCAAGAACATCATCAAAGAGGTCTGCAAAAAGCTGCAGATTGATACGAAGGTTTATAAGGAACGGAGCCTGATGTCCGCAATTTCTTCCGCAAAGGACGAGCTGATTTCCCCGACGGAATATGCGCTCTCCGCGATGGGAGATTTTTCCAAGCAGAAAATCGCGTCCGTTTATCAGGAATATCAGGCAGCTCTGAAAAAGAACAATGCACTCGATTTTGATGACCTGATTGTCAAAACCGTAGAGCTGTTCAAAACCAGTCCAGAGGTGCTTGCGTACTATCAGGAGCGTTTTTTGTACATTATGGTGGATGAGTATCAGGATACCAACACGGCGCAGTTTGAGCTGATCCGTTTGCTGGCGGATAAATACCGCAATCTTTGTGTTGTAGGTGATGACGATCAGTCGATCTACAAGTTCCGGGGTGCCAACATCAACAATATTCTGGATTATGAAAAATATTTTCCGGAAGCTGCGGTCATCAAGCTGGAGCAAAACTACCGTTCGACCCAGACGATTCTGGATGCTGCCAACGAGGTGATCCAAAACAACGTGGAACGAAAAAAGAAGATTCTCTGGACAGATAAGGGTGAAGGCAGCCTGATCCATTTTAAACAGTTGGATACTGCATATGAAGAGGCGGAATTTATTGCAGATGATGTTTGCAAAAGAAAACGGAATCGGACAGCAGATTATAAAGACTGTGCAGTGCTTTACCGGACCAATGCCCAGGCGCGACTGCTGGAGGAACGGTTTATTATAGAAGGGATTCCCTATGATGTGGTCGGCGGCGTCAATTTCTATGCGAGAAAAGAAATTAAGGACATTTTGGCATATTTAAAGACGATTGACAACGGACAGGACGACTTGCAGGTGCGCAGAATTATCAATATTCCGAAGCGTGGAATCGGTGCAACAACAGTCAACCGCGTGCAGGCATATGCGGAAGAAAACGAAATGAGCTTTTACGATGCCCTGCGGCAGGCGGATCAGATTCCCGGGCTTGGCAGAAGCGCATCGAAGCTGGAGCCGTTTGTGACGCTGATCCAGTCCTTTCGGGCGAAGCTGGAATATTATACATTAAAACAGCTGTTGGATGATATCGTAGAATCCACCGGCTATGTAAAAGAGTTGCAGGAGTCGGATGATGAGGAGGCGGAGGACAGAATCGCCAACATCAACGAATTAATTTCCAAGGTGGTTGCGTTTGAAGCGGCACACGAGGATGCGACGCTGAGCAGCTTTTTGCAGGAGGTTGCGCTGGTTGCGGATATTGATGGCGTGGAATCCGACAATAATAAAGTGCTTCTGATGACGCTGCATTCCGCAAAGGGACTGGAGTTTCCGATCGTTTATCTGGCTGGCATGGAGGATGGCATATTCCCAAGCTATATGAGCATCATGGACGACGACCCGACTGCGATTGAGGAAGAACGTCGTCTGGCATATGTCGGAATCACCCGTGCGCGGGAGGAACTTACGATCACCTGTGCAAAGCAACGTATGATTCGTGGCGAGACGCAGTATAATCCGGTCAGCCGGTTCGTTAAGGAAATTCCCGCAAATCTGCTCGACCAGAGGGTAGGAGGATCGAAACGGTTTTCCTTTGAAAAAGAAGAGACGGATGATTACAGCGGTTTTTCAGGATTTTCCGGTTTCTCCGGTTTTTCCGGCTTTGGAGGCGGCAGCTCAAAGAACGAGAGCACAGGCGGATGGAACGGCTTTGGCTCCACCGGACGCAGCAAGACAGGAGGCAGCGGATTTGGAAATAGCAGCTTTGGCACGCTGAATGCAGACACAAGGAGCAGCGCTTCTAAAGGCAGCTTCGCTGCGTCAGGCAAAACAGGCTTTTCCGGGGAAAGTTTTTCGACCGGCAGCTTTACCGGCTATGGAAAGCCAAGGGCAGTTGTGAAGCCGAAAAAAACCGCAGAGGACAGAAAACCTTTTATCGCGCAGGGGCTTGGCAGCTTAAACGGCGTGAACGGAATTTCCAGAGGCTCTGTAAAATCTACAGCGCTGGAATATGGTGTTGGCGACCGTGTGCGGCACTTAAAATACGGCGACGGAACGGTGACGGAGATCGTGGACGATCCGCGGGATTACAAGGTGACGATCCAGTTCGATGGAGCGGGTCAGAAGATTATGTATGCGGCGTTTGCAAAACTGAAAAAACTATAAATTTTCCGGATTCATATAGTAAAAGTAAAAAAAGGGTGGTATGATAAACACGACGATTGAATCATGAAAACAAGCAGAAAGGATGGAAGATAATATGGTAAAACTGGATGAAATTCTGGAAGCGGTGAAGTACAAAGAGGCGGCGAAGAAAAAAGAAGAGAAAAAGACCTGGATTCTCTGGATTCTGGCGATTATCGGCATCGTTGCGGCTGTGGCAGCAGTTGCCTATGCAGTATATCGTTATCTGACTCCGGATTATCTGGAAGATTTTGACGACGACTTTGACGATGATTTTGAGGACGAGGATCTGGACAAGGAAGAACCTGAAAAAGAAGCTTCCGAAGAGAAGAAAGAGGACTAAGGATCGCGGAGACATACCATCAGGAGCAGACAGATCACGGTTTTTGTGTGTCTGAATACCCTTTGGTTTGGAACGGTAGGAACGCGATTTGGAAGTGTGCAGATAAAACTTTATAGGGTTGCGCACGCCGGAGATGACGGGATGTTCTTGCGGGAGCGGAAAAATCAGAAATTTCGCTTTTCGTGGGGACATCCCGTTTTGTAATAAAATATGTTTTTGCATGGCAGTATGTTTGTGGAATGGAGGAGAGATGAAAAAAGGACAGATCAGGACAGGCGTGGTGCGGAATGTGAAATTCCCGAACCGTGCAATGGTGGTGTTGGAGCCGCTGGAAGGTGCGGCAGATGGAGAAGAAATCTGCGAGGTAAAAGGTGCACTGCCGGGACAGAAGATTTCTGTCGTTATAACAAAGGTGCGGAAAGGCAAGGGAGAGGGCAGATTAAAGGAAATTCTGGAAAAATCGCCGATAGAAACTGTCGGTGTTGAAAACGGCGGTTGCCCGCATTTTAATATCTGCGGCGGATGCAGCTATATTTCCATGCCATATGAAGAAAGCCTGAAGATAAAGGAAAACCAGGTCAGGGAGCTGCTGGAGCCGGTGCTTTCCAAACAGCAGAGCGTCTGTCAGATCGAGCCGATCCGTCAGAGCCCTGTTTATTACGGATACCGCAATAAGATGGAATTTACGTTCGGAGACGAGGTAAAGGATGGACCTCTGGCACTGGGCATGCATAAAAAAGGCAGCTTTTATGATATCGTAACGGTGGATGGCTGTCGTCTTGTGGACGACGACTACAGTGCGATCCTGCGGGAGACACTTTATTATTTTGAAGAGAAAAAGACGCCCTTTTATCATCGCTATACCCATGAGGGATATTTGCGGCATCTGCTGGTGCGCAGGGCGTCCAGGACGGGAGAAATCCTTGCAGCGCTTGTAACGACAACGCAGCAGGAAGTTGATCTGGAAAGCTGGAAAGAGCGACTGCTTTCCCTTCCGTTGAACGGAAAATTCGCCGGAATTTTGCATATTACGAACGACTCCATGTCGGATGCGGTCAAGTGCGACAGCAGTGAAATTTTGTACGGCAGGGATTATTTTTATGAAGAGCTGCTTGGACTGAAATTTCGAATTTCGACATTTTCCTTTTTCCAGACGAACACCTGCGGCGCAGAGGTGTTGTATGAGACAGCGCGGGAATATGTCGGCAGCCTGGTAAAGGAAGAGGGAAAGCCGGACAGTATCGTTTACGATCTTTACAGCGGCACAGGTACGATCGCGCAGCTGATGGCACCGGTTGCAAAAAAAGTCATTGGTGTGGAGATTGTGGAGGAGGCAGTTGTTGCTGCGCGGGAAAACGCGAAGCAAAACGGACTGGAGAACTGTGAGTTTATCGCAGGAGATGTTTTAAAGGTACTGGATGAAATCGAAGAAAAGCCGGACTTTATCATTCTCGACCCTCCAAGGGATGGCGTACATCCCAAAGCACTTTCCAGAATCATCGGTTATGGGGTGGAGAAGCTGGTATACATTTCCTGTAAACCGACGAGCCTTGCGCGGGATTTGGAGATTTTCATCGCAAACGGCTATGAGGTGCAGCGGTGTGTCCCTGTGGATCAGTTCCCTTGGACAACCGGGATTGAGACGGTAGTTCTTTTATCCCACAAAAAAGCCGACAGTTATATCCACATTGATGTGGAGTTTGGAGAGGGCGAGGGCAAGATTCCGGTAGATAGTATTGCTAAAAGAGCCGAAGCGTACAAGCCCAAAGAAAAAGTGACCTACAAAATGATTAAGGAGTACATAGAAGCGAAATACGGCTTCAAAGTACATACCGCATATATCGCAGAGGTAAAGAGAGATTTAGGCTTGCCAATGTATGATGCTCCTAATGCGGTAGAAGAATTGAAACAGCCGAGGAAGCATACGACACCAGAAAAGGTAGAAGCAATCAAAGATGCACTTCGGTATTTTGCAGTGATATAAAACTTTACTTACAATCGAATATTTCTTACATAGCCGTTTATTCATTTATTTGAGTAAGCGGCTTTTTTCATCCCTATTTTTCGGAATAGGGATATTTTTTGTAGAAGGAGGAGGTTTATTTGAATACACAAATCATCGCCATCGCCAACCAGAAAGGCGGCGTTGGCAAAACAACAACCTGTGCGAACTTGGGAATAGGTCTGGCACAGGCCGGAAAGAAAGTGCTTCTGATCGACGGGGACCCGCAAGGAAGCCTGACAATCAGCTTGGGAAATCCGCAACCAGACAAGCTGCCATTTACACTGTCGGATGCAATGGGCAAAATTCTGATGGATCAGCCTATACGCCCCGGAGAAGGTATTCTGCATCATGTAGAAGGCGTTGACCTGATGCCTGCGGATATTCAGCTTTCCGGTATGGAGGTTTCTCTGGTAAACGCCATGAGCCGTGAAACGGTTTTACGGCAATATCTGGACACACTAAAGGGACAGTATTCCCATATCCTGATTGACTGTCAGCCCTCGTTGGGGATGCTTACGGTCAATGCGCTGGCGGCTGCGAACAGGATCATAATTCCCGTTCAGGCAGAGTATCTGCCCGCCAAAGGACTGGAACAGCTTTTATCTACGGTCAGCAAGGTAAAGCGGCAGATCAATCCAAAGCTCCAGATTGACGGTATCCTGCTGACGATGGTGGATAACCGCACCAACTTTGCCAAAGAGATTGCTGCTTTGCTGCGGGACACCTATGGAAGTAAAATCAAAGTCTTTGGAACGGAAATCCCCCATTCTGTCCGGGCAAAGGAAATTAGCGCAGAGGGAAAAAGTATTTTCGCCCATGACCCTGGCGGCAAGGTGGCAGAGGGGTATCGAAATCTGACGAAGGAGGTGTTGAAACTTGAAAAGCAGCGCGAAAAAAGTAGAGCTGGCATCGGTAGATGATCTGTTTTCTACGGAGGAGAGCCGTGCCGATGCTCAGAGAGAAAAAGTAGTAGAAATCCCGCTGTCGGAACTGCACCCGTTCAAAAGGCATCCATTCAAAGTCAAGGATGACGAAGCAATGATGGAAACCGCAGACAGTATCAAGCAGTATGGTGTGCTGGTTCCTGCGATTGCCCGCCCTGACCCGGAGGGTGGTTATGAACTGGTGGCCGGACACAGACGGCACAGAGCAAGTGAACTGGCAGAAAAAGAGACCATGCCGGTAATTGTCCGTGATCTGGACGATGACGCTGCCACAATTATTATGGTTGACAGCAACCTGCAACGAGAAAGCCTGCTTCCAAGTGAGAGGGCCTTTGCCTATAAAATGAAGTTGGAGGCTATAAAACATCAGGGAGAACGCTCAGATTTAACTTCTCGCCAAGTTGGCGAGAAGTCGCAGACATCAATTCAGCTGGTTGCAAATCAAGCAGGAGAAAGTCAAAGGCAGGTTCAGAGATTTATTCGCTTGACTGAGCTGATTCCCGAACTGCTGGACATGGTGGATGAAAAGAAAATTGCCTTAAATCCCGCCTATGAGCTGTCCTTTCTCAAAAAGGAGGAACAGGTAGACCTGTTGGACGCGATGGACAGCGAACAGGCTACCCCTTCTCTTTCTCAAGCCCAGCGGCTCAAGAAATACAGTCAGGAGGGGCATCTGACCCTCGATATGATGCGTGTCATCATGGGTGAGGAAAAGAAAAGCGATCTGGACCGAGTGACATTTACCTCTGACACCTTGCGGAAGTATTTTCCTAAAAGCTATACGCCCCAGCGGATGCAGGAAACCATCATCAAGCTGCTGGAGGCATGGCAGAAAAAGCGTCAGAGAGACCAGGAACGATGAAAGGAGCCGCCTATGAAAGATATTTCAGCAAGGGAGCTGAAAGGACATAACATTCTTGCTGTGGAACGCTTTAAGGACAGCACCCGATGGATGATTGAGTTTGTTGTTCTCCATCCGTGCAGTGCTTACGGGAGCAGAGGTGATGAAATGCGTCTGTTTCTTGCAGAGGACAGCTATCAGAACGCTCTCCAAGATCATCAGCGCCGGAAAATCAAAATCAAGCGGTATGCCCGTGTTGTTGAGGGACACATTCTCGACTTTAAGCCGGGAAAGAAATGCACAAGAAAATGTAGAGAAAGTTGAACGCCACAATTCTTTGATTTAGGATTGTGGTTTTTTTGTACCCAAAATTCGGAAGGAGTGAGGTCGATGGCCGTTTTTCGCATTGAACGGACCCGTGATTATACCGTGATGAGCAATCATCATTTACGAAATGCAAACCTGTCGTTAAAAGCCAAGGGACTGCTTTCCATGATGTTATCTTTGCCAGAGGACTGGAACTACACTACCCGTGGTCTTGCAAAGATCTGTAAGGAGGGCGTGGATGCCATAGGCGCTGCGTTGCGGGAATTGGAGGCTGCCGGTTACATTGTGCGGCACAAGCTGCGTGACCGGCAGGGACGCATCAGCGATACAGAGTATGTCATATACGAGCAGCCACAGCTTAGAAAACCGGATACGGATTCACCAGATACGGAAAACCCGTATATGGATAAACCGGATACGGAAAAGCCCGCAGAATTAAATATAGAGAAATCAAATACTCAAAAACAAAATATTTATGGATTAAGTACCGATTCCATTCCCTTCCGGGATTGCGCGGCAGATTGTCTGCCGGAACGGAAAGGAAGGGATGCGATGTCACTCACAGAGATAGAGAGTTATCGGGAATTGATTCAGGAGAATATCGGGTATGAATACCTGTGTCAGCAGTATGAAACTTATCGGGAGGATTTGGATGAGATTGTGGAGCTAATCGTGGAAACGGTCTGTGCAAAGCGAAAGACCACCCGTATTGCAGGAAGTGATTTTCCGCATGAAATCGTTCGTTCCAGGTTCTTGAAGCTGGATAACTCGCACATTGAGTTTATCATGGACTGTTTACAGAAGAACACCACGGAAATTCGCAACATGAAGCAGTATCTTCTGACCGTTCTGTTCAATGCACCGACCACGATAAGCAATCATTACACTTCACAAGTAAATCACGATCTGTATGGCGGCTGGTAAATGGTCGCTTTTTTATTGCCCGGAACTGCCGGGAGAAAGGAGCAAGCATGATGTCTGAGGGAAAGACCATAGGGCAGCTGATGGAAGAAATGCGGGCAAAGGCAGGAGCGCAGAATTATCACGGT
>NZ_JAOQJY010000050.1:0-1696 GCF_025567525.1 Gallintestinimicrobium propionicum
AGCAGGCGCACCACTCCACGCGGCTGTCAAAGCCATACCAGCTCCAATAAGGATAGCCGCCCACATTGCCGACCTGACGCTTGGCCAACTCCACCAACTGCGGATTTCCGGGACGGGTTCCATTTACAAACTGTACACCGGTCAAGTCCTCGGAATTGCTCATGTCAGGGGAACCACCGCCAAACAACAGCGGCTTATTGCCCATGGTCTGCCGGTAAACTTGATACATTTCCATCTGCTCCGGGGTCAGTAACTCCGACGCCACAGCGGAAATGGGCTTGCTGGTGAGTTTCACATTCAAAATGTAATACTCATAGGGGACTTCTTCTGAGGTGGTCTCGCCGGTCTCCGGGTCGGTGGAGGTCTCCGTGCGGTAGCGAATCTCCACTTCCTCAGTAAGCGTCAGCTGATACTGTGCTGCAAACACACGCGCCAGCTCTGCCTGAGCGCTCTGTTGGGTGTAACCTTGCAAGACGGCAGACAGAAATGCTGCCAGCTCATGAGGGTCATGGCCGATCATACCAAGGTCATAGCGATACTCGTCATACCCTGGGTGACTGCTTTCAATGTTGTCGATTTCCTCCTGCAACTGGACTTCTCTGGCTGCATAATCTGCCTCCACTGCCAGCATTTCCGGGTCATCCGACGGATAGGTAGTTCCGGAGAGAACGGAACCGATGCTCTGCGCCATCATGGAGCAGGAGGACATGGTATTCATCAGCATACAGGTAATGAGGAACAAAACCCCTGCCATCAGGAAACCCTTCTTGTGGCGCATGACGAACGCCCCTGCCTGCTGTGCCTTTTCTTTCACCGTCCTTGCGGCTTTTCCGGTTTTTGAAGCAGCCTGGGCGGTATTTCCGGCAGTCTGTCCGGCGTGTTTGGCGGCGGCATACTGCTTTTTGATGGCCTGCTTTTGCTGCCAGCGGGAAAGAGGGTTGCTGGCAAACTGGGGATTTTCCTGCAAAGATTTCTGGTACAGAACATTTACATTTGCCTTTTCCAGTTGGCGCTCTGCCTGGGCTGCTTTGCGGTACGGCTTCAGCTTGTGGCTGCGATAGCCCTCCCGCACCAGATAAGCGCCAGTCTCCACCGCCTCCTCGGACTTGTGGGCGCTTTCCACGCCCACATTGTCCTGCTCTGTTTCCCGGATCTCTTTGTGGAACTTGCCCGCGACCAGATGGACGGGAGCTTCCCTGACTCCTTGAGAAACTTTGGAAGGTGGCTTTTTCTTGTCCTCAAAGGTCAGCTTCGAGGTCTTTTTTCCGGTATCCGGGTCAATGACCGTCTGCCTGACCTTTTTCTTTGGGATATTGGCCTGCGCCTTATCTGCTCTGGCCGCAGCTTTCTCCGCTTTATGGATTGGCTTTTCCAGTGCAGGGTCAGACCGTTCCTCATCAGTAAAGCGCAGGCGCGGCTCCTTATTCAAACCATTCTCCCAGCATGAGGGAGGACATCATGTAGTGCAGCTCTGCATAAATGGCCATTCCCACAGGATCGTTGAACATACAGCCGGACAGGTAGGCATAAAACTGTGCCACCACATCGGACAGGATCTTCGCTTCGGTTCCTTCCAGAACCAGACCTCCCATACCTTCCTTGGCACGGATGGCGCTCCAGACCTCTGCCAGACGGAGCAGCCCCACCTGACCGGTCTCATTCAGTTCGGCTGCCTGATCTGCCGCCGTGCGGCACT
>NZ_JAOQJY010000051.1:0-1218 GCF_025567525.1 Gallintestinimicrobium propionicum
ACTGTCAGCTGACCAGGCTGGACTTCCAGCAGGAAGAAGGGCTGATGAGCTGTCTGCCTCTGGGTCTCAATCAGATTGAGATCCAGCGAGGACTGACCACCAGTTCCACAGCTATCTTTGTGCCCTTTACTACGCAGGAACTGTTCCAGAACGGGAAAGAAGCCCTGTACTACGGCATCAATGCTCTGTCAAACAACCTCATCATGGTGGACAGAAAGCTGCTGAAAAACCCCAACGGCCTGATTCTGGGTACGCCGGGTTCCGGTAAGTCCTTCAGCGCAAAACGAGAAATTGCCAACTGCTTTTTGCTTACCAGTGATGATGTCATTATCTGTGACCCGGAAGCGGAGTACGCACCTCTTGTTGAGCGTCTGCATGGGCAGGTCATCAAGATCTCACCTACTTCAACCAACTATATCAATCCGATGGATCTGAATCTGGACTATTCGGATGATGAAAGCCCGCTGTCACTCAAGTCTGACTTTATCCTCAGTTTGTGTGAGCTGATCGTGGGCGGTAAGGAGGGCTTGCAGCCGGTGCAGAAAACCATTATTGACCGTTGTGTACGGCTGGTTTACAACGAATATCTCAATGACCCAAAGCCGGAGAATATGCCGATTTTGGAGGACCTTTATAACCTGTTGCGGGAGCAGGAAGAAAAAGAAGCTCAGTACATTGCAACGGCATTGGAAATCTATGTAACGGGTTCGTTGAATGTGTTCAATCATCAGAGCAATGTGGATATTGATAACCGGATTGTCTGCTACGACATCAAGGAACTGGGCAAGCAGCTTAAAAAAATCGGTATGCTGGTAGTTCAGGATCAGGTGTGGAACCGTGTCACCATCAACCGTGCCGCTCACAAGTCTACCCGCTACTACATCGACGAGATGCACTTGCTTTTGAAGGAGGAACAGACCGCTGCTTATACGGTAGAAATTTGGAAGCGATTCAGAAAATGGGGCGGCATCCCCACCGGAATCACGCAGAACGTCAAAGATCTACTTTCCAGCCGCGAGGTGGAAAATATCTTTGAAAATTCCGACTTCGTGTATATGCTCAACCAGGCAGGCGGAGACCGTCAGATCCTCGCCAAGCAACTGGGGATTTCCACACACCAATTATCTTATGTGACGCACTCCGGTGAGGGCGAGGGCCTGCTGTTTTATGGCTCTACAATCCTGCCTTTCGTGGATCACTTCCCGAAGAATACCGAGC
>NZ_JAOQJY010000052.1:0-807 GCF_025567525.1 Gallintestinimicrobium propionicum
TCTTTACAGCTTAACCTGCAGAATAGTCTTGCTATTCTCGTCTGGTCTGTTTTGCATAGCGTTGCTCTGCAGACCTGGTTGTTTCTAAATTGCTTTGTTTTTCCATTGATGTTACTCAATGGCCTCGGATGTCTCTTGTTTTTGATGATCGAAATGTTACTTCCTTTCATCTTCCTATCTCGTTGTTTGAGATCTTTCGATCTCTCACAAGCTCGATATTGATACTTGAGATTATTTTCAATGTTCAGTTTTCAAGGTACCATGTAACTTGCGTAGCAAGTTACTTCGAGGAATCGCTGCGCGATTCTCGGTATTTCTACCGGAACGCTTCGCCACTCTCGGTTTTTTTGAATCGAAACAGTTTTATCTCGATTCAGTGGAGACAGAGAGATTCGAACTCTCGACCCCCTGCTTGCAAGGCAGGTGCTCTCCCAACTGAGCTATGCCCCCATAATCTGGCAGCCACCTGCTCTCCCATACCGTCTCCAGCATAGTACCATCGGCCGCTTAGGTCTTAACCATCGTGTTCGGGATGAGAACGGGTGTGTCCCCTAAGCGCATCGCCACCAGAAAATTTTGATGTCCTTGACATCTAAACAGTAATGCAACTCCTTACTTCTTCCATTTCCTTAGAAAGGAGGTGATCCAGCCGCACCTTCCGATACGGCTACCTTGTTACGACTTCACCCCAGTTATCAGACCTGCCTTCGGCTGCTCTCTCCTTGCGGTTGAGTCACAGACTTCGGGCATTTCCGACTCCCATGGTGTGACGGGCGGTGTGTACAAGACCCGGGAACGTATTCACCG
>NZ_JAOQJY010000053.1:0-605 GCF_025567525.1 Gallintestinimicrobium propionicum
ATGCGTCACTTCTCCTGCCGGTCATATCCTTTTTGGACGGTCATTCACTTGTCAAAGTACTGTTTGGTACGAAATTACCAACTGCAATCATCATAGCGGACTATTCTTGACAAAACAATGCTTCTGCGATACCATGAGTGTAACGGATATAACTGAATTATATAATTACCATAATCAAAGGCAGGGGATAGGGATGGAGAATCAGTTTATACGGCATGAGCCATGTTTTGAGAGGATTTTGTTTGTCCTGACGCTGGACAGGAAGAAAATGAAAGAGAGGATTTTGATTGGGGAAGAACAGCAGATCCGCTTCCGTCTGAACGGGAGCCAAAACACAGAGGTGCTTTGTGATATGACACGCCCGCTGGGGACTTTTTTGATAAACTTTGAGCGTGACACGGACAGAGACTGGAACTTATACGGGCTTTCTCCGCTGCGGCAAGCCCTCCACTCCAACCGATGGAAACAGCCGGAGCTGGAGCAGGCGGCAAGCGAATTTCTCTGGGGGAAATATCTTAGCAATGACCCTCTGAAAATGTATGTGGCGTTCCGTATCTGGAACAGCTATCTGCTTGCCAGAGAACCCCGTGACCGTAACGCTGCCT
>NZ_JAOQJY010000054.1:0-571 GCF_025567525.1 Gallintestinimicrobium propionicum
TAAATTGCTTTGTTTTTCCATTGATGTTACTCAATGGCCTCGGATGTCTCTTGTTTTTGATGATCGGAATGTTACTTCCTTTCATCTTCCTATCTCGTTGTTTGAGATCTTTCGATCTCTCACAAGCTCGATATTGATACTTGAGATTATTTTCAATGTTCAGTTTTCAAGGTACCATTTGACTGATGATTTATCAGTCATTCAAGACCAGAAGTTTTCTGAGCTTGGATCACTGGTAAATACCAGCGTATATAAACACCTTTGCAGATGATATTTTATATACGAAAGCGTTTTGCTTTATTTTTTTAAGGGATTCCGGCAGCCACCTGCTCTCCCATACCGTCTCCAGCATAGTACCATCGGCCGCTTAGGTCTTAACCATCGTGTTCGGGATGAGAACGGGTGTGTCCCCTAAGCGCATCGCCACCGGAAAGTTTGTTTGTGCTATCCTGCAGTTCGTTCGTGCAGCCTTTCCTCTATTCGTAGGCGTTCTGCACTCACTCCTTGATAGCTAAACAGTAATGCAACTCCTTACTTCTTCCGTTTCCTTAGAAAGGAGGTGATCCAGCCG
>NZ_JAOQJY010000055.1:0-425 GCF_025567525.1 Gallintestinimicrobium propionicum
ACAAAAGTTCTATGAATTTAGAACTAAGCTTAAAGCGAAGTGTGATGAAAATGGTATTGAATTAAGAGTCGTAGACAGATGGTATCCATCATCCAAAATATGTCACTGCTGTGGTGCTATCAAGAAAGATTTGAAGCTTTCAGATAGAATATACCGTTGTGATTGTGGCTATGTCGAGGATAGGGATTTCAATGCTGCTCTTAATCTAAGAGATGCTTTAACTTACGAAGTTGCATAATGAACGCAAACGTAAGTATGTACTGCGGGCTATCGCAGGAATTTACGACTGTGGAGTGTACAAGAACTTGTGAGTAGCGTATTGTTTACAATCGCCAAAGCATACACAATGAAGCAGTAAGAAGTATCCGCAAGGACTTCAATTTCTCGATGTGTTTGAGTATATTTAAACACATTTTGAGTGGCAG
>NZ_JAOQJY010000056.1:0-396 GCF_025567525.1 Gallintestinimicrobium propionicum
TTTTTTTGAATCGAAACAGTTTTATCTCGATTCCGTGGAGACAGAGAGATTCGAACTCTCGACCCCCTGCTTGCAAGGCAGGTGCTCTCCCAACTGAGCTATGCCCCCTTACGGGTAATTATGCTATTGTTGGTACTTGCTCTGACTTTCTCTGTCAGCTTCGGGTTTTCACCCTATGGGCTTAAGTGGACTCGAACCACCGACCTCACGCTTATCAGGCGTGCGCTCTAACCAGCTGAGCTATAAGCCCATCAGATTTCTCTGACTTTTAATGGATTCCGGCAGCCACCTGCTCTCCCATACCGTCTCCAGCATAGTACCATCGGCCGCTTAGGTCTTAACCATCGTGTTCGGGATGAGAACGGGTGTGTCCCCTAAGCGCATCGCCACCGGAAA
>NZ_JAOQJY010000057.1:0-383 GCF_025567525.1 Gallintestinimicrobium propionicum
ACCGTGATAATTCTGCGCTCCTGCCTTTGCCCGCATTTCTTCCATCAGCTGCCCTATGGTCTTTCCCTCAGACATCATGCTTACTCCTTTCTCCCGGCACTTCCGGACAATAAAAATAGCGACCATTTACCAGCCGCCATACAGATCGTGATTTACTTGTGAGGTGTAATGATTGCTTATCGTGGTCGGTGCATTAAACAGAACGGTCAGAAGATACTGCTTCATGTTACGAATTTCCGTGGTGTTCTTCTGTAAACAGTCCATGACAAACTCAATGTGCGAGTTATCCAGCTTCAAGAATCTGGAACGAACGATTTCATGCGGAAAATCACTTCCTGCAATACGGGTGGTCTTTCGCTTTGCACAGACCGTTTCCACGATTA
>NZ_JAOQJY010000058.1:0-375 GCF_025567525.1 Gallintestinimicrobium propionicum
AAAACTTAACCAGTTCAAAGAGATGGTTAAAAATGCTGTGGTGGATCGCACCAAGCGAAAGGAGCTGGAACGATGAAAAAGACATTGGACATCAAAAAGCTCATTTTGCTGAATATGCCGTATATCCTGCTGGGGCTGTTTGCTACCAATTTTGGAGAGGCATGGCGAATGGCACAAGGGGCGGATGCTTCAGAAAAGTTTCTTTCGCTGGTTGAGGTTCTGCCTGGGGCGCTGCAAAGTTTCTGGCCAAGCCTGCATCCATTGGACTTGTTGGTAGGGCTGTGCTGCGGTGTTGGTCTGAGGCTGGCGGTGTATCTTAAAAGCAAGAACGCCAAGAAATATCGACATGGTTTGGAATATGGTTCGGCCCGCTGG
>NZ_JAOQJY010000059.1:0-362 GCF_025567525.1 Gallintestinimicrobium propionicum
CCACAGACCTTGCACCGCCGGAAGCAAAGCCCCCAGTCATTCAGCCTGTTCAGATAATAGGTAATCAACGGGTAGAGGGACGCATAGGCAGACACACATTCTTCTGTGCGCCGGTTGTCCGGGAACCAGAGGTCAAGCCGGGTATCTTCTGACGGTGCGCCTTTGAAATAAAGGCTGCCAGCTTGAAAATGTTTCGGTTTTCCTGTCTCCCTGTCAAAGCTCATGGTTTCGTTTTGGAATACCCCGGTCAGTCTGCTCATTTTATCCATGAAGCGGTCACAGGCAGCGTTACGGTCACGGGGTTCTCTGGCAAGCAGATAGCTGTTCCAGATACGGAACGCCACATACATTTTCAGAGGGTC
>NZ_JAOQJY010000006.1:0-11245 GCF_025567525.1 Gallintestinimicrobium propionicum
CCAGTTCTCCGAACAACGGAAAACCGTTGCTCGTGCGCAGACTTTTTACCGTCTGCGAACGAGTCGCACTGACCCAGAAATCCTCAGAGGCTTGCTGTCCTTCCCCTTTGGTATTTACAATGATTGTGTTTACGAGCTTGGTTGGCGCGGCTCTGCTCCGGCTGGTCGGCTCTCTGTGCAATCTCTTAGTATCCCTCGTTCACAACTTCCCATGTTTCATTATTCAGTTGTAAAGTGATTGTGCGATTAGGCCCTTGAATTACTCCGTCCTTGCTTGCACACACAGAAAAAATAATTTTATTTTCTGTCTGGCTCTTTAATTCCAAAGAAACAACTTCAAAGACTGTATTCTCATAATAGGCTCTGGCTGCTTCATCTGCTATTTTCAACTCATCATTGGGTGCTGCTTCTGTAATAGAAATTAAATTGCCAATCGGGGGAGTCGATTCTTGAAAAAAGTCCGAGCAGACTATTTGTACCCACGTACCAGTTTTTAATTTCCAATCTTTTTGTTCCTCTGTCAATTCAAACAGCACTTTATCATAGCTTAGTCCTGAATTTTCCTCGACATCAACAAGAATAATGGGAACTAAACTTTCAATCACATTGTCAATGATTGTTCCTGTGAAAGTAATACTATTTGGAATGACAATTTGCTCTGGTTCATTCGGATCTGCTTCTTTGTAATTATCCTCTATAACAGGTGCGGCACCGATTGCTTCGCTATCGGGACGATTTATAAAAGTATCTTCTTCGCTGATTTGGTAATCATCAAAGGACGCAAAGAATCTACCGTCATCTAACAGAGAGATTGTAATTGCCTTTGTTGTAGTTTTTCCGTTTTCAAATGTAATCTCCATGACGATAATATCATTCCGCATTTCCTCCGGCAAAGCTGCAATCGTACTGTCCTCATTGTCAGTCAGTTCCCGAATGATAGCATTAGGCACCCAGCTGATCGTCAAATAATAATATTCGCTTTCGTCCTCCCCATAGGCAACGGTAAAGTTCTGGGCGTTCCCATATTCATCTCTTTTTTCTGTCCAGTCCCAAAAATTGATTTGCTGGTTTTTGCAAGAAAAACGGACTGTAGCAATATCTTTGCCAGAAAGATAGAACATCAACGGCTGTCCTTTCATCTCTCCGCTATCGCTGATTGTACCGCTATTCATTACCGCGCCGGCTGCGGTAATTTCTTCATTTGTGCCATAAGCATAAGCCGATACAATCATACCGCCGGAAAAAGGGGCAAGTATGCCGCCTACGGCAATCACGATTGCGAGACAAGCCGCAACCGCGCCCACTTTAATCCAAAAGGGCTTTTTATTTTTCTGCTCCTAACGCTGTGTTGTTCATAATGGACCTCCATTTCATTATTTCATGTGTTTGTTGCACCTAAAACCATTCACAAATGCGCAAAAAGGACATTCCTAAGTAATTAGAAATGTCCTTTGGTTTCGATGTTACTGTCACGAGTAACAAACTGTTGCACCTGTACGGTTTTGTTGTACTCATTTTTCCATAACACGTTACAATATTTTATTGAAAATCCAACTATTCTTCTGAGAATAACCGCTGTTTGCGCTGTATCATCTCATCGATTCTCTCGATATACTGCCCGACATCCTTGACATTGTCACAGCGTTCGATTCTGCCATCGCCATAGACGCGTTTGGAGATGGTTCCTGCACCGAGTGCCATGATCGTCTGGACCTCCTCCATAATTAAAATATTATAAATACCCGCCTTCTTCGGTTTTGCATAGCCGACATTTTCGAAATTGCCGGACATATTTTTCTGTCGGTAGAGATAATACGGTTCCATGCCCATCTGCTTTGCCCCCTGGGCAGCGATCGCCATCGTTTTGTCCGTGTTGTGCAGCGTGCTGATGCCGTGCTCCAAAATCCACTGGCTCAGCCTGGAAGCCCGCTTAATTGCAAGAGAATGTACCGTCAGGCTGTCGGGTCCAAGCTCCTGCACTCGGTGGATTGTCTCTTCGACATCTTCCTTCGTTTCTCCCGGCAGCCCGAGAATCAGGTCCATATTGATATTATCAAAGCCTTCCTCCCGCGCCAGCCGAAATGCCTCAACCGTCTGCGCCACAGTATGCCGACGACCGATCAGATCAAGGGTTTCCTGCTTCATCGTCTGTGGATTGACCGAAATTCTCGTCACACCATAACGCTTCATCACACGCAGTTTCTCTGCCGTAATACTATCCGCGCGCCCTGCTTCTACCGTAAACTCCCGCACCTGTGACCAGTCAAGCGTATTTTGAAGCTTCAAAAAAAGCCGCTCCAATTCCTCTGGTTCCAGTGTAGTCGGCGTGCCGCCGCCAATATAAACGCTGTCCAAAACGCGGTCTGCGCAGGCTTCTTTTACGAAATCGATTTCCTTTTCCACGGCGCTTAGATAGTCGCTCACGCGATTTTTCCATGCACAGATCGGAAAAGAGGTAAAGGAACAATACAAACAGGTCGTTGGGCAGAACGGAATCCCGATATAAAGGCTGTATCCTTCCTCATAATGAATTCCGGATAAAATCTGCATTTCCCGTTTGGCAATGTCAATCGACAGCTCCGTTTTTTCTTTCGATGCCAGATAGGTATGCTCCATATAGGCAGCGACTTCCTGTTCTGTTTGTCCCTGTTCCAGAAGCTGTTTCGCAATTTTCGTCGGACGAATACCGGTCAGGGTTCCCCAGGGAAGCGTCTTTCCTGTTTCTTCGGAAAGGAGCGCGTACAAAAGCTGTTTTAAATCGTTTTTAACCGTTCCCCTGTCCTCCGGCGTCTTTAGATTGACTGTTTTAGTCCCTCCATTTTCAATTCCTGCGCAGATGGACGTCTCATCAAATTCCACGAAAAACGCCGGCAGCCCGGCGTCACTTCGTTCTTCTTTGGTTCCTTTTACAAAAACTTTGATCTCCTGCTCCGGATAAAAGGCCTTTACCAGAGAATGGATATCATATGCATATCTGTCTTCATTTAACGTTACAATAATCATCTTTTTACTGGCAGTAGGGATTGTACTGCTTCTCCCTTCCAATTGTAGTAATATCTCCGTGTCCCGGATAAACTTTTGTATCTTCCGGAAGGACAAAGAGTTTTTCTTTCACAGAGCGTACCAGACTGCTCATGCTGCCGGTCGGGAAATCTGTTCTGCCGACCGATTCCTCAAACAGCGTATCGCCGGAGAATAAGAAACCGCCCTCTTTACAGTAATAGCAGCATCCGCCTACAGTATGCCCTGGCGTTGCAATGACCTGAAATGAAATCCCCGCAGTTTCCACTGTCTGTCCGTCTGTCAGCCATTCATCCGCTTCGATCGTCACAACAGGGGGCATCTGAGCAGATAGGTTTAACTCCGGCGTCCGGCAGACTTTCTTCTCTTCTGCCAATGCATACACCTTTGCGCCGGATGCTTTTTTTAATTCTGCTGCGCCGCCAATATGGTCAAAATGACCGTGTGTCAGAAGAATCGCTTCCACAGTAAAGTCCTTTTCGGAGAGCAATTTGAAAATCCCTGCTCCGTTTTCCGCAGGATCGACTACGACCGCCTTTGTCCCGCCTTCCCGGTATAAAAAATAACAGTTTGTTGCGCAGACACCCATCGTCTTTCGCCCAATTTTAATTTCAGACATTCGTTTTCCTTTCCCAGACGCCAAGCGGCAAATCGCTATTTTCCGATAGCATTGCAAACGTTGAAACGCCGCCAATTCCATATCGGCTTTCCCAATACCTGCTCGTACCTGCCGCCGGCATCGCATCAGCCCGTTGTACGCTCAATATCGATGACGCTTTCGATGTTGCGCAGCTTCGCTACGATCTGATTTAACTCTTCCCTGCTACTGATCTCAAATGAAGTAGACAATGTAGCAATTCCCTGCTTGTTCGTTCTCGTATTCATCGTCTGGATATCAATATTGCGCTCCGTCAGCGTTTTACTGATGTCTGCTAAAAGTCCGCTTCTGTTATGTGCAAAGATATTGATCTCCGCCATATATTTCTCACCATCTGCGCCAGTATCTGAGGGCTCCCACTCCGCTTCAATGAGTCTGGCACGTTCGATCTCCGGCAGGTTTAATACATTGATACAGTCCGTCCGGTGGATCGAAATCCCCCGTCCTCTTGTCACAAAGCCGACGATCTCATCCCCGGGCACAGGAGAGCAGCATTTGGAAAAACGTACTGCCACGTCATGAATCCCCTTGACCACGATGCCGTTTTTACTGTGGGGGTGCATCTGCTTCGCCTGATTGGCATTATTTTCTGCAATGGAGGCAAGCACTTCTTCATTGGTCATCACCTTCGGATGGTCTTTCTCATAAAGCTCCTGCATCCGATTGGCAATCTGACCTTCCTTGAGCGCGCCATGTCCGATCGCCGCCAGCACGCTGTCCCAGTCCATAAAGCCGTATTTCTTCATGACAGCTGCCTGATATTCCGGCTTCATAATTTCGCCCAGGTTGATCGAACGTGCCTTACAGTAGGTGTTGAACTGATCCTTGCCCTTAGTGATATTTTCTTCCTTGACTTCGTTTTTGAACCACTGGTTGATCTTGTTTTTCGCCTGCGTACTCTTGACTACCGTAAGCCAGTCACGGCTCGGTCCCTTGGAATTCTGCGAAGTCAGAATTTCCACGCGGTCGCCGTTTTGGATTTCGTAATCAATCGTCACAAGCTTTCCGTTGACCCGCGCCCCGATCATCTTGTTGCCGACTGCAGTATGGACGCTGTAGGCAAAATCAATGGGTGTAGAGCCTGCAGGCAAGGTCTTGACGTCGCCGGTCGGCGTAAAACAGTATACGCTGTCGGAAAACAGATCCAGATCGCTTTTCAGCATGTTCATGAATTCTTTGTTATCCGACATCTCGCGCTGCCATTCCAGAATCTGACGCAGCCATGCCAGCTTTTCTTCTTCCTGTGCCTCAACCTTTTTGCCGTCGGAGGCTTCTTTATATTTCCAGTGGGCGGCGATACCGTATTCCGCCACACGATGCATTTCATAAGTTCTGATCTGAATCTCGAAGGGCTGCCCGGAGCTTCCAATCAACGTCGTGTGCAGAGACTGATACATGTTTGCCTTGGGCATCGCAATATAATCCTTGAAACGCCCCGGAATCGGCTTGTACATCTCGTGGATTACGCCCAGCGCCGCATAACAGTCCTTAACCGTATCTACGATAATCCGGACAGCAAACAGGTCATAAATCTGGTCGATGGTCTTATGCTGGTTCTTCATCTTTTTGTAAATGCTGAAGAAATGCTTGATACGACCATCAATCTTAGCTTCGATTCCCGCCTTTTTGATGTGCTCGGAAACCTCGTCCACGATTCCCTGAATATACTTTTCGCGCTCGCTTTTGCGCATCGCGATCTTGTCCACCAGATCATAATAAACGTCCGGTTCGAGATATTTTAACGAAAGATCGTCCAGTTCTACCTTGATCTTGGAAATACCGAGACGCTGTGCAATGGGCGCATAGATGTCCATCGTCTCCCGCGCAATCCGGATCTGCTTTTCGTGGGGCATATGCTTGAGGGTGCGCATATTGTGGAGGCGGTCCGCCAGCTTGATCATGATTACGCGGATATCCTTCGCCATCGCCATGAACATCTTGCGCAGGTTCTCCGCCTGCATCTCCAGCTGTGCTTCTGTCTTATTGCCGGAATTGTCCGCAAGATGCAGATGCTGCAGCTTGGTCACGCCGTCCACCAAAAAGGCAACGTCCGTTCCGAACTGTTCTCCGACCTGTTCGACCGTCATCACGGTATCTTCCACCACATCGTGCAGAAGTCCCGCCACGATCGTCTCCTTATCCAGCTCCAGATCCGCCAGGATAATCGCCACGCACAGCGGATGGATGATGTAAGGCTCGCCGGATTTACGCACCTGTCCCTGATGGGCGTTATCTGCCAGCCGATACGCTTTTTCAATCATGGAAATATCATCCGAAGGATGATACTTGCGCACCCGCTCGATCAGGTCCTGATATAGTTCTTCCGGGCTTATAAATTCCTGAATGCTCTCAATTCGTCCGTCATCCAGCACCAGCTTGGTTTTCGGCTCTTTTGATCTGTCTTCCGTTCTATCCATCTTCCGCACACCTTACCATCGTCCAGTTTTATCAGTTTCTGCCAAAAAAGAGTTACGACGTAACTCTTTTTCGAAAATCAATTATTTGCCTTCATATACAATTGCGGAATCCAGACGATATCCTGCAATTGCTTCTCTTCCCTTCAGCCCTGCCAGCTCGATCAAAACCAACACGCCTGCAACCTCGCCGCCCAGTCTCTCTACCAGGGAGATCATCGCCTGAGTCGTGCCGCCGGTTGCGATCAGGTCATCTACGATCAGCACTTTCTGTCCGGGTTTAATAGAGGTCTTGTGCATTTCGATTACTGCCGTGCCGTATTCCAGAGAATATTCCTGAGACACGGTTTCACAGGGCAGCTTGCCCTTTTTGCGGATCAGTGCAAAGGGCTTATGCAGGTTATATGCGATGGGTGCACCGAAAATAAAACCTCTGGACTCTGCGCCTACGACTACGTCAAACTCCAGATCCTTTACCAGATCCTGCATGGTATCGACTGCGAGGTGCATGCCGTCAGCATCCTCCAGCACGCTCGTAACATCTCTGAAAATAATTCCCTCCTGCGGGAAATCCGGTATACTTCTTACATATTCTTCCAGTTTTTTCATTTTCCTATGCCTCTTTTTCTTCTCTTTTCTTTAAAATGGAACCCTGTCAAACGGGACTTATCGATGTTATCATTATATTATTTTCCTTCATTAAAGTCAATACAGCCGAAAGCCCGGATTTTCCCTGCCATGACAGCATCTGAAAAATCCGGGCTTTCTTATTCCTTATTCTGATGAAAAAATGTTATTATACCAGCCAGTGCTTTGTTTCAACCTCTGCTGCGACTTATAAGTGGTTCACCACACCCGTAAAGAGGATTTGATCGCCTGCGTCTTCGCCGTTTCCGGTTAAAACAAACGCAAACGGGCTGTCAAAGGTAAGCTCTATCGGATCGGTTTCGGGCATCAGCGCCATTTTTTCCAGTCCCATCGCGGTAACTGCGGCAGCTGTCAGTCCGTTTTCGTCCACCTCAACCATTGCACTCTGCAGTGCACTCGAAATATAGAGAGCCTCGTTATCCAGAACCTCTGTCAGCGCAGCGTCTGTTGCCTGCATCAGCGGAATCCCCATGGCTTCCAGAGCCTCTTTGATCGAGAATACATTGCTTTCCAGCTTAAACTTGGGCAAAGAAAGCTGTACGCAGCGGTAATCCGCTCCGCTGATTTTCTGCAGCTTTTCTGTCGTCAGGCTCTGCAGTACCTCTTCCGCACTATAGCCGTCTTTGGGCAGGCACAGAACCATCTGTCCTCCGCTTGTCGTCCAGAGCACGATAGCCTGCATCGTCTCGTCCTCATAATAAATGCCGTCGCTTAGCTTCTGATTCATAAACTCTGCATTCTCGTCCTGCTTTGCGCCGTGGAACGTGCCCTCCGTCGTATTTTCTTCCAAAAACGGGCTGCTCCAGCTGTCCGAAAAATACAATGCATTCGCAATCGCCGCTACCGTATCCGCATCGAAGGAGTCCACAATCTCTACAATCTTTCCATCGGTCTTCTCTGAGGCCCAGCTGTTGATGGCATTTGCTGCAGAGGAATCCGAAAAGTCAACCGAAAAGAGTTTTCCATCGTAATTGTCCGAAAACAGCTGTTCAAACGTCTGATTTACCGCTGCATCCTTTTGAACAAACAATGCATTTGCGATTTTCAGTGGGCTTTCAAACGTTTCTCCATATTCTTCGTAGCTTTTTCTGCGTTCCTCCTGGGAAAGCCCGGCATTGACCGCCTTTACCGTCTGATTTAACGTTTCAGCGTCGATCCCGGCTTCGCCGATCACTTTCAACAGCTGTTCCTGTGTTGCCCCGCTGCAGCCGTTTACCAGCGCCGCCAGGGGCAGCCATGCGGAATACGGGGATGCGATCAAGTTTTCTCCCTCTTTTTTCTGCTTCAGCAAAGCCTCCGTAAAACGCAGTGCAAAGCCGTTTTCCTCATCCCGCGCAACATCCTGATCCTGTGTCTTATCTGCAGCCGTCTGATTTTTTTCATCCGTTTCAGACGTCTGATCCTGTTTTTTTGAATCGCTTGTCTCCATAGACTGCGCTTCTTCCGTTTCCGTCCGGGTCTGTGCAGGCTCTTCCCCGATACTCTTTTGTCCGCAGCCGCTAAATAACATTCCCTGTGCCAGCAGGCTCAGGCTCATAAAAAGTGCAAGCATCTGTTTTTTTCTCATATCCGAAATTTCCTTCCTATATGGTGTTGTAAAATCGACAGTTTTTCAACCCTCCCGGCAGGAAATCGTCCTGCCGCAGGATTCTTTTGTGCCCTGCTATCTACATACACGCAGACAGCTGCCGTCCGGTTTCACATAGTTTGAAAATTTTTAAAAAAATTTCAGGTTGCCATATAGTCTGTCCTTCACGATACCAAAACATTCCCGCAGCACATTATTGGGCAGAAAATAAACACCGGAATCCGCAGAAATCCCGACCGGATCTAAAAAGCCCTGCTGTTTTGCCAGCTGCAGGCTTCTGTAAACATGAAAATTGCTTGTCACAATGCCGACCTTCTGAACCTCCTGCGGAATCAGCTTTCTGGAAAAGCGCAGATTTTCTACGGTGTTGGTGGACTGGTCTTCTAAAATCAGCCGTTTGGGGTCAATTCCTTTTTTTACCAGATCATCATACATACCCTGTGCCTCGCTGACCGGCTCGTTGCTGCCCTGCCCGCCGGACAGTACGCAGAGCGTCTCCGGATTTTCCGTCAGATAGGTATATGCCCGACGCAGCCGCTTTTCCAGAACGACACTGGGCCCGCTTTGCTTCATCTGTGCACCCAACACAATAAGATAGGAAAGCTGCTGCTCCCCTTTTGCAGAAAAGGTGCTGCCAATCAGGACCAACAGAGCGCACAGACAGGTAATCCCCACGCCTGCAAGCACGCCGATTCCCGCCCGCAGTCCGATTGGCAAACGCATCCAGAGCCCTTTTTGTACAAAAAAGCCGAACAGACCAAACAGTGCCGTCCCTGCCAGCCAGATCAGGTAAAATTTCGTTCCGGCAGCCTTGGTTGCAACCACACCAACACAATATACCAGACACAGTGCCGCCAGCACATAACAGAGCATCGCCATTTTCATTCTCCTCGTCCGCTTCTTCTCCATTTTAATCTCCATCCCGCATACAGTTTTATCCAAACGGTTTACTCGTTTCGAAACAGATCGTAATTGATCTTTTTGTAAAAGAGACGCTCGATTTCCTTTCGGTCTTCCATGTGCAGACCCAGAATCCACATGATCTTCGCAAGCACCGCTTCCAGCGTCATGTCGTAGGTTTCCAGAAACGGCAGCTGCTCCCGTGCTGCGCGCCCCACCACATAGGTGTCCATGCTGCTGCCCTCATACGTCACCTGCGTCGCCATGATCAGGATCTTTTCATGCGCCTTGTAATGCTGCATTTCCTCCAAAAGCGCCTGACGCAGACGATCCGGCAATCCACCGACACCGAAGCCTTCAATAATAATACAGTCATACACGCTCAAAATATGCGGAATGATCTCCGTGGACATTCCCGGTGTCAGTTTTAACAAAAACACCTTCCGATCCATCCGGTTAAAGAAACGCACCGGACCGCAGATATCCTTTTGGATATAATAGACCACCGTGTTGTCGTGAATCTGCCCAAGCACCGGAAAATTGATGCTGGAAAATGCATTATAGCTGAAGGTCGCCGTCTTTTTCGCCCGCGTTCCCGCAATAATTTTGCCGTCAAACACCAGCATAACGTCCCGGCTTCGGTCGTCAAGTGCACACCGGATGCTGTCGTGCAGATTTTTCCGTGCGTCGGTGATTTCCTGCAGAATCGATTTCTGCGCACCGGTCAGGACAATCGGCTTGACAGAATTCTGAATCAGATAGGAAAGCGCCGCAGCCGTATACGCCATCGTATCCGTCCCGTGGCAGATCAGAAACGCGTCGTATAACGTATAGTTTTTCTGAATCAGTCCCGCCAGCTTCAACCACCACGAGGCTTCCATATTCGTCGAATCAATGCTGCAGACCTCGTATGGAACTAACTCGCAGACATCTTCAAATTCTTTCATATAATCCAAAAAATCGTCGGAGGACAGCACCGGTGCCAGACCGTTCCCGCCATCCTGTGAGGCGATCGTCCCGCCGGTTGTCAGCAATAAAATTCGCTTTTTCATACGTTCCCCGTTTCTCAGCGTCTGTCCGTGCTTCCAAATCCGCCATTGCGGACTCCGTCCGCCTCGTCATCCTCCGTGATGCCATACGGCATGAAAATTCCCTGCAAAAAGCCCTCGCCCGGATGGATTTCGAGCACCTTGCCCTCGTTGGAATCGTTCGTTAGCTTCGCCATGATATGTCCTTCATTGTCGGAATTATAGTAATCGCTGTCGATAATTCCGACGGTATTATTCAGCTGCAAGCGGTACTTAAAGCCCTGTCCGCTTCTGGGAAACAGGCACAGCACCCAGTCCTCGTCCATCCGCGCACGGATTCCGGTCGGGATTTTAATCGTCTCGCCCGGCTTTAACACAAACGCCACCGGCGCAGAAAAGTCATAGCCTGCGCTTCCCGCTGTCGCCCGTTTGGGTTTCATAATATCATCATAAATTGCACGGATTTCCGCCGTTTCATGGCCTGGGAACGCGTCCGCGAAATCCTTTTCGTACTGTGCAAAGCTCACCTTTTCAAATGCTGCAATTCTTTTCATATTCTTCTCCTGCTGTCTCGCCTGCGCACCTTTTCTGTACGCCTGCAGTCGGTTATTTTTCTATCAGAGTTCTTCGTCCATCTCATAGTCGCCGCAGTGTAAAATCACCTCTGCCTCTGCTCCCGTCCTTTTTGATAATCTTTACCGCTCTTTCCGGACGGTAAATCTTTCCATAGCAAACCTCTGTTTCCGGAACCTGCTTTTCCTGCGTCATACTGCCTCCATCTTCCTGTTCTTCCAAAACGGCTCTGTGCCACAGCTTTTGTCCTATGCGTCCATGCACTGTTTTCCCGCCGTCACAACACGAACCGGCAGCAGGCAAAGTGCCCGATGCCGGTTCGTATTTTAACTACGCCTGATTCTACCGCAGTGTAATTCTGCGCAGAATATTTGTTACAGTTCACCCGCGCCATTCGCAAAAGCGCATCTTCGAT